>NZ_JBQAHZ010000009.1:0-202900 GCF_051917185.1 Bacillus cereus group sp. MYBK108-1 | reverse complement strand
ATCAGTACACCATTTATATATTGTTGATGTTTGTGAGTCATGAACAATTAAATGGTTTAACAAGTAAGGATTCAAGATAATGTATGTAAGATGAGTATAAGTTGTTACAAAAAATAAAAAAGAGCACCATTATAGGGTACTCTTTTATGAATCAGTACACCATTTATATATTGTTGATGTTTGTGAGTCATGAACAATTAAATGGTTTAACAAGTAAGGATTCAAGATAATGTATGTAAGATGAGTATAAGTTGTTACAAAGAAATAATTAGTCAGCAAAAGCAAAATGATTAGCTCTTAATGGAAAATGAAATGCATTATTAGAAACTCATGATATAAACAACTAAGTTGTGAAGATTAAAGTTTTTCAAAAAACTTCATTTGGTATTACTCTAGAATGGCATTATTGAACTTATAAATTAATATGCCTTTTCGTTTATTGACAAAATAAACGCGTTGATAGGAGTAATAACGAATTTCTTTAAAAATACGCTTTTTCATTAGGGAATTAATCTAAGCACTAGATAAATAGATGCGTATACTTATATTATGTGAGTTGTGAATGTAATTAAACTGAATTTTTATAGTTTAATTATTAGTAACTATTTTTATTCTAAGAAAAATGGATATTTAAAAATATTCAACACCATTACAATTGAGTGTTTCTTAGTATAAGAATATTCTCTCAAAATTATTAAATAAGGAGGAAATATATGAAAAATAATGGTTGTTTTGATCATAATAACTGCAATCCGATTGTTTTTTCAGCAGATTGTTGTAAAAACCCACAGTCAGTTCCTATTACTAGGGAACAATTAAGTCAATTAATTACTTTACTAAACTCATTAGTATCAGCTATTTCAGCATTTTTTGCAAATCCAAGTGATGCAAACAGAGTAGCGTTATTCAATTTGTTTAATCAATTTTTAATTTTCTTAAATTCCTTATTACCTTCCCCAGAAGTTAATTTTTTGAAACAATTAACTCAAAGTATTTTAGTTTTATTACAATCTCCAGCTCCTAATTTAGGTCAATTGTCAACATTATTGCAACAATTTTATAGCGCACTTGCACAATTCTTCTTCGCTTTAGATCTTATCCCTATATCCTGCGACTCAAATGTCGATCCTGCAACTTTACAAATTCTTTTTAATTTATTAATTCAATTAATCAATGCTACTCCAGGGGCAACAGGCCCAACAGGTCCAACAGGCCCAGCAGGAACCGGAGCAGGTCCAACAGGCCCAACAGGTCCAACAGGTCCAACAGGTCCAACAGGTCCAACAGGCCCAACAGGAGCGACAGGTCCAGCAGGTACTGGTGGAGCAACAGGAGTAACAGGAGCAACAGGCCTAACAGGAGCAACAGGTCCAACAGGTCCAACAGGTCCAACAGGTCCGACAGGTCCAACAGGTCCAACAGGTCTAACAGGAGCAACAGGCCTAACAGGAGCAACGGGAGCTGGAGCAGTTATTCCGTTTGCATCAGGTGAGCCAGTAGCGTTAGCAACTGTTTTAGGTGGATTAGCAAACACAGGAGCACTTCTTGGATTTGGAAGTTCATTCTTCCCTGTAATTGTCCCACCTGGTGGCCCGATTACTATAGGCCCTGTACCTCCAGTATTTGATTTCGCATTTGTAGCTCCTCGCGCAGGTACAATTACTTCGTTAGCAGGATTCTTTAGTGTAACTGTAGCGGTTGCTTTAGCATTAGGAAGCATACAAATTCAAATGCAGTTGTACAGCGCACCAGCAGCAAGTAATACTTTCACTCCAGTAGGTACACCGTTACTATTAACACCAGCATTTAGTGGTCTTATTGCTATCGGTAATACCGCGAGTGGTATTAGCGCACAAGCAATTGCGGTCGCTCCACAAGATAAGATATTACTTGTTGTTTCATCGACTACACCTGGTTTTGATATAGCTACTGCTATTACAGGATTCGCAAGTGCGGGTATAACATTCGTATAATCAGTTATAAGTTTTGTAGTTGAAAATTTTGATATAAGAAAAGAGATTGTCAAAAAAGTATCCACAGATTAACTTTTGAAGACAGTCTCTTTTTTTAATTGTTTTTATACTTTATGTCTGGTGAAAATGATTAAATATACTATGAGAATGTAGTGTAATTGTGTTAAGTTAAATGATCACTGCTAGTAAATTACACAGTAATAGGCATAAAAAATGAAGGTTTCCAACCTATTTGGGATACATAACTAATTTCATACACATACAAAGGCATATATCTAAAATATTTTAAATTTTAATCTTACATATGTAAGGGTTGAGAAGTGGGAGGGTTATATATGAAACAATTATCATTTTTCAAACATGTAGATGAAAAATGATAATTGTTCCATTTGTTATAGATAAGTTACGGAAATATAGAGTTTTACGTATTCGGTTTCAAAATCAGCAGGAAAAAAAGAACTTGGAGTAGAATTATTGTTTCCTGAGCTAAAGCAAGTGGATAAACATGAGTTGAAATATAGACAGTTAAAACGAGCTTTTGAAGAAGCTCTTGATGAGGATGAACAAAGGATTTTTGAAATGAAGTATATGAGTATCAAAGAATTAAATGATGATTACATTTATACTATCCTTGGAATGAAACGAGGTAAGTTTTATAGAAAACGTAAATCAGGTATCATCAACTTTGCTACAGCACTTGGCATGATTTAAAAAGTAATGGAATTTTAGGAGTACTGTTCGGGGTACTATTTAGGGCACTTAATCAGGTGTCTTTTTACTTTGGAATCGGCGGTACGACATTTCTACAGTTAATTGTTCTTTGAAAAAAATGCTTTGGGGATAGCGTAGCCCCTTTATCAAAACGTTACTTGGTCGGAATGGATGGAGAAAAAAGGAAGGAAAAGACGAAAAACTTAATTGAATTTATATATCCAGCCACGTTGCATGAGTATCGTGGCTGGATATCAGGAAACTGTCCGGGTGCCAACAGGAAAAAGTGTTGGTTTTTCATATAAATCTCATAATTGAGAATTGGTTTAAATAACCAGTGCACCAACAGCAAAATGTGATTCATATATTTGCGCACATTTTGCTCACATTTTGTTCACGTACTATATAAAAAAGTATGAAAATCTATAAAAATAATTATTTCAATAAAATTTGTTCTAGATGTTAAAAAGTGCCGAAACCCTTGTGGTATAAGGGGTTTGGCACTTTTTTGTTTTTTATATTTTATCAAATAAACAACCCTAAAACTGCTCATTCTTCTCCCAAGATTCAACGATATAATGTGCAATCGTCGGATTGAAGCCTTTACCAACTAAAAACATAATCGCAGCAACTTCTGTTAATGCGTGTTCGTGTGATGTATGTTTTGCTTCATTTAAACCGTAATCTACCCATGGTTTTACGAAATCTAGTACAGGTTTCTTGAAAGGTAAAAATTGTGTACCGACAACTTGTTGAATTTGTTGTTGTGTTGGTTCAGTAATTGGTCCAGGTGGTAAGATTTGTGGTTGTGTAATGTCTAGTGTTGGTCCGGGCGGTAAAATTTGTGGTTGAGTTGGATCTATTGTTGGTGGTTTAGGTGGTGAGACACGTGCGTCGTAGTTTGGTTGATACATTTGTTGTTGATATTGCGGTTGTTGTGGCTGAGTTGTGTATGGGTTTTGTGGTGCTACATATGGATTTTGTGGATATTGTTGTTCTTGGTTTTGTGGTGTTACATATGGATTTTGCGGATATTGTTGTTCTTGGTTTTGTGGTGCTACATATGGATTTTGTGGATATTGTTGTTCTTGGTTTTGTGGTATTACATATGGATTTTGAGGATATCGCTGTTCTTGATTTTGTGGTGCTGCATATGGATTTTGAGGATATTCATAATTTGGACGTGTGTCATATGGATTTTGTTGAAATTCAGTTTCTTGGTTTTGCGTTGTTGCATATGGGTTTTCGTCATGTTGTTGCTCTTGCTGTTGTAACTCTTGTTCTTCGTATTGTTCTGTGTATCTCTGTTCTTGTTGTTGAGGATACAATGGTTGCCTTGGATAAGGCGGTTGATTATTATAGAACATGTTTATTCCTCCTTCATGATGATGCCTACCACCTAGTGTATGGGCGGACAAGAAAATATGTGATGAAAAAATGCGGGCGTGTTACAATAAGTAACTGGGTGAAGATAAAATGACAAAACAAGAAAAAATTCAAAAAACAATTACTTTTGTAAAACATATTTTAGAAAAAGATGCGAGTGGGCATGATTGGTATCATATTGAACGTGTACATAAAATGGCGATTTCTTTATCTGAGCAAGAAGGTGGAAATCGTTTTATAATTGAAATGGCAGCATTACTTCACGATGTGGCAGATGAAAAGCTAAATGAAAGTGAAGAAGCAGGAATGAAAAAAGTTTCTGATTGGTTAGAAGAGCTACGTGTTGAAGAAGAGGAAAGTAAACATATTCTTCATACCATCGCCAATATGTCTTATAAAGGTGGCCATGGCGGCACAGTAGAGTCACTTGAAGGGAAAATTGTTCAAGATGCGGATCGTTTAGATGCTCTTGGTGCAATAGGAATTGCTCGTACATTTGCATATGGCGGGGCGAAAGGGAGATTAATGTATGACCCAACTATTCCGCCGCGTGAAGAAATGACGAAAGAAGAGTATAGAAAAAATAATGATCCATCTTTAAATCATTTTTATGAAAAACTTTTGAAATTAAAAGATTTAATGAATACGAATGCAGCAAAACAAGAGGCTGAAATTCGTCATCGTTATATGGAACAGTTTATTGAACAATTTATGAAAGAGTGGAATGCACAAATATGAAAATGTTAACTGTGGAGAACTTATCAAAATCATATGGAGAAAAGCCGTTATTTGATGGATTATCATGTAGTATTACAGAAGGACAACGTGTCGGAATTATTGGTGTAAACGGAACTGGTAAATCGACATTATTAAAAATTATTGCAGGATTAGAAGCTCCTGATACAGGTGATATGACGCATTCACGTGGGTATACAATTAGTTATTTATCACAGCAACCAGAGTTTGATGAAAAACTGACAGTATTAGAGCAAGTGTTCCATGGTGATACACCTTTAATTCGTCTTCTTCGTGATTATGAAAAAGCACTATTAAATATTGAAAAAGATCCAAGTAATGAAAAAGTACAGGAACAATTATTTGCAGTGCAGCAACGTATGGATGCAATGAGTGCATGGGAAGCAAATGCAAATGCGAAGTCTCTTTTAACGAAATTAGGAATTACGGACTTCACTGCAATTGTTGGGAATTTATCTGGTGGACAGAAAAAACGTATTGCAATGGCACAATGTTTTATTGAAACACCGGATTTATTAATTTTAGACGAGCCTACGAACCATCTTGACCATGAGACAGTTGAATGGTTAGAAGAATATTTAGCGAGATATACAGGTTCGGTATTACTTGTAACCCATGATCGTTATTTCTTAGATCGTGTGACGAATCGTATTTTTGAATTAGATAATGGTAAACTATATAGCTACGAAGGAAACTATAGTACATTTTTAGAAGCGAAAGCACTTCGTGAAGAGCAAGAATTGGCACAAGAATCGAAACGCCAAAATTTATATCGTCGTGAACTTGCTTGGATTCGTCGTGGTGCAAAAGCCCGTTCTACGAAACAAAAGGCGCGTATTCAGCGTTTTGATGAGCTAAAGGCACAAGAAGGACCAGCTGCAAAACAGTCAGTTGATATTGCACTAAGCGGAAGTCGTCTAGGAAAGAAAGTACTTGAGTTAAAAGATGTAACGAAAAAATTTGGCGATAAGACGGTATTACATAATTTTAATCATATTGTGAAACCGGGTGATCGTATCGGAATTATTGGGGCGAATGGAAGTGGGAAATCTTCCCTATTAAATATGCTTGCAGGTAAGTTATCTCCTGATAGTGGTGAAGTGGAAGTAGGACAAACTGTAAAAGTTGCTTATTATACGCAAGAAAATGAAGAGATGAATTTAAATCAGCGTATGATTGAATACATTAAAGAGATTGCAGAAGTTATTCATACGACAGATGGAAAAGTAATTGGTGCATCTCAAATGTTAGAACGTTTCTTATTCCCGACGCATTCACATGGTACACCACTTGGTAAACTATCTGGTGGTGAAAGAAGACGTTTATATTTATTACGTATTTTAATGGGAGAACCAAACGTACTTTTACTTGATGAACCTACGAACGATCTAGATACACAAACATTAACAGTACTAGAAGATTATTTAGAAGATTTCCCAGGTGTCGTTTTAACTGTATCGCATGACCGTTACTTCTTAGATAAAGTAGTAGATGAACTGTTCATCTTTACTGGCGGAGGCGAAGTGCGTGAGTTTCTAGGTAGTTATACAGATTATTTAGAAATGGAAAAAACGAGAGAACTTATGGAGAAAGCGGAAGTTCAAAAAGAGAAAAAAGTTGTAGAAGAAGCTCCAAAACAACAACGTAAACGTAAACTTTCATACAATGAACAGCGTGAATGGGAAACGATTGAAGATACAATTGCCGAACTTGAAGAGAAAATTGAGTCAATTGGAGAAGAACTTGCGAAAGTTGGATCTGACTTCACAAAGGCACAAGAATTATCTGAAGCACAGCAGAAAACAGAAGAAGAGCTAGAAAAAAAGATGGAAAGATGGAGTGAACTATCAGACATCGTTGAAGGATTAAAATAAAAACAAGCTGCATATATTGAAAAGTAAAGAGAAAAACTTTACACTATTGGTAGAACCTATTTTAGGAGGGAAAAAATGAGAACATCTAATCCAATGTTGAAAAAAGAGGCATTCCGTAAAGAGGGAGCAAGTGCTTCTGCGATGACGATTGGCGGAACAGTAGGCAAAACGTTCATTATGCTTATCTTGCTACTTGCAACGTCTGTCTATTCATACATACAGATGATGCAGGGGACGATGAAGATGCCAGTATTAATTGGTGCTTTAATCGTTGCGGCAATCATCGCATTTGCGTCTATGTTCTTCCCGCGTATTTCACCTTTTGGTGCACCAATCTATGCAGCGGTAGAAGGGGTTGTGTTAGGAAGTATTTCAGCAGTTTATACAATGAAATTTGGCGATTCTATCGTTTTAAATGCTGTATTACTAACAATCTCAATTCTATTTGCAATGTTAGTGTTATATGCAACACGCGTAGTAAAAGTAACGGATAAATTCCGTACAGGCGTGATGGCAGCAACACTTGGAATTATGGTTATGTATTTAGTCGTATTCCTACTAAATATGTTTGGTGTAACTGTTCCATACATTCACCAAGGTGGTACAATCGGTATTATTATTAGTGCAGTTGTTATTGTAGTTGCTGCATTAAACTTATTACTAGATTTCGATTTAATCGAAAATGGTGTACGTAGTCAAGCTCCGAAATATATGGAGTGGTATACTGCGATGGGACTAATGCTTACATTAGTATGGTTATACTTAGAAATTCTTCGTTTCGTTTCTTACTTTACGAAAAATGACTAATAAAAAAATCCTGCATGAAAAATGCAGGATTTTTTTATTTTCAAAGATATATTGAATGTATGGTATAATATGGATGATAGCAACTTGAAGTGAAGGAGATGGAATATGATGAAAGAGAAGAAGGGGATTATGAAAAAACTATTTTCTAAAAGTTTTTTCATAGAACTAGATGAAGCTTTAACGTATCCATCATCAAAAGTTATTACTTCAGCGATTGAAGGATATGCAACTGAATGCAATGAAAGACTAAAATTTGTGAGTAAAGTTAAACCGATTACTTTCTACTTAGAAAATGCAATGTACCGTGCTGAAATAAAGATGGCTCGCGGAGGATATTACATATCTTGTACTGAAGTGTAATAAATTTTGAAACCATACATGTTTGAACTATGTATGGTTTCTTTTTTTGTTTTGTAAGGTCTAAAATAATACTTTTTACTTACGGATATATCATTTTGTGCTTTTTACCATTCAAACATTTCTCCTTACAATGAAGAAAAACATGTGAGGTGGTATAACTTATGATGAATCGAGTTGTATTAATCGGTAGATTGACAAAGGAGCCAGAATTATACTACACAAAACAAGGCGTCGCTTATGCACGAATATGTGTTGCGGTGAATAGAGGATTTCGAAATAGTTTAGGTGAACAACAAGTCGATTTTATTAATTGTGTCGTTTGGCGCAAATCGGCTGAGAATGTAACTGAATATTGTAAGAAGGGGTCGCTCGTTGGGATTACAGGGCGTATTCAGACTAGTAATTACGATGATGAACAAGGCAAGAGAATATATAGAACTGAAGTTGTGATTGAGAGTATTACCTTTTTGGAGAGAAGGCGGGAGGGGGCATTGTAATAAAAGGTGATTTTAAGTAATAGCTTCGGAAAAAATTGTGGAAAGTATTTTAATAAACTTAATGGATAAAAAATAAAAATCATCGGAAACGAAAGCTTTTAAAATCCCGTTCCTAATTTAAAATGTAAAAAGAATGAAATAGTATGGTAGCGGGAAGAAAGTAGTAAAATTAAGCATCCGAGTAGGAGTATAGAGTGATAACATGTTACAATACAGCTAAGAACATGCAATAAAGGAGAGTTTTTTACGTGAAGATTAAAGCAATTGAACCGACGCCAAGTCCAAATACAATGAAAGTTATTTTGAATGAAGTATTACCATCAGGAGCACGTAATAATTATACAAATGAAAATAAAGAACAAGCACCAATGCAAGTGCAAGAAATTTTGAAAATTGAAGGCATTAAAGGTGTATATCATGTAGCCGACTTTTTAGCAGTGGAGCGAAATGCGAAGTATGACTGGAAAGTTTTATTACAACAAGTTCGTGCTGTTTTCGGCGAAGAAGTATTGGAAGAAAGTGAAGAACAACAACTTGCTCATTTTGGAGAAGTGAAAGTGTTTGTTCAAATGTTCTTTACAATTCCAATGCAAGTAAAGTTAACAGATGGAACGACGGAAGAACGTGTTGGTTTACCAGATCGTTTTAAAGAATCAATTATGAAAGTGCAAATGTCTGCACCAAACGTTGTAAAAGAGCGTAAATGGGTAGAACAAAGTACACGTTACGGTAATTTTGAAGAAATTGGGAAAGAAGTAGTGGAAGAGATTGTTGCTGCTTATTCAGAAGAACGTGTAAATGAAACGGTTAAAGAATTATTAAATCAAGCGGGTGCTGTTGAAGTAACGATTCAAAAGCGTGAGCCATATAAAGTAACAGAAGAGATGATGAAAGATTCTGACTGGAAAAACCGTTTTGCAGCATTAGAACAAATGGATCCTACTGAAGAAGATATTCCAGTGTTGAAGATGG
Organism: Bacillus cereus group sp. MYBK108-1; assembly: GCF_051917185.1. Classification (NCBI taxonomy): domain Bacteria; kingdom Bacillati; phylum Bacillota; class Bacilli; order Caryophanales; family Bacillaceae; genus Bacillus; species Bacillus cereus group sp. MYBK108-1. Next base: position 193,564 of record NZ_JBQAHZ010000009.1, on the reverse strand, counting down.
CGTTAGATGATGAAAAAGTTTCAATACGCCGCTTAGCAACAGCGTATTTAGGTATGGTAAAAGGTGATGAAGTATTACCGTTATTATATAAAGCGTTGTTAGATCGCTCTGTAAGTGTTCGCCGTACTGCAGGAGATTGTTTATCAGATGTAGGTGATCCGGCAGCGATGTTCGTTATGATTAAATCTCTGAAAGATCCAAGTAAATTAGTACGCTGGCGTGCAGCGATGTTCTTATTTGAACTTGGAGATGAAAGTGCGATTCCAGCATTAAAAGCAGCGCAAGATGATCCAGAGTTTGAAGTAGCGATGCAAGCACGTCTAGCATTAGAGCGTATTGAAGGCGGAGAAGAAGCAAAAGGTTCTGTATGGAAACAAATGACGGAGTCACGTAAAGGGGAATAATGTATGATTGTTTTCTATGATAGTTGGTGTCCGATGTGTACGGCCGTTGCAGAACGTACGAAAAAATTAGATAAAAAGGGTAAGATGAAATTTGTTTCATTTCGAAATGAAGATGTAGTTGAGAAGTATGAGCTTTCTCAAGAACTACAAAGTAAGATGGAACAAAGAAGACTGTATATTTTTAAAAATAATAAGTGGTATGACGGTATTCAGAGCATAGATGTATTAGCAAAGGCCGTTCCATCTTATTGGTTTGCAGTTCCTTTTATAAAGCTATCTATCGTACTTGGTTTTGGAAGTAAAGTATACGATTATATCGCTAATAATAGAAAACTTGTTCCAGTGGGACATTGCCGCGGTGGGGTTTGTGAAATCCCTACAAAAAAATGAAATCATCGTTATCTTTCTTTTGCACCTATTAATAGAGCGTGATATGATGAATTTGGAATGAAAGTTGAAGGAGAGATTACAAGATGTCAAATGCTTATGAAGAATACATGCGCCAAATGGTAATCCCAATGCGCCAAGAGTTAGTGCGTTCTGGGTTTGAAGAGTTAACTACAGAAGAAGCTGTAACAGAATTTATGGAAAATACATCAGGTACAACTTTAGTAGTTGTAAACTCTGTTTGTGGTTGTGCAGCTGGTTTAGCACGTCCATCAGCAGGTCAAGCGGTTGTTCGTGCTGAAAAACAACCTGATCATCTTGTAACTGTATTCGCAGGTCAAGATAAAGATGCTACTGCAAAAATGCGTGAATACTTCGGAGAAATTCCTCCATCTTCACCATCTATGGCATTATTAAAAGGAAAAGAAGTTGTTCATTTCATTCACCGTCATGAAATTGAAGGTGCAACTATGGACGAAATTATTACGAACTTAGAACAAGCTTTCGAAAAGAATTGCTAAAGAAGGGGGAGAGTAAATCTCCCTCTTTTCTGTATATAGAGGTGAAACAATGATCGTAACAACAGCAGGAAGAACGAACAAAGAAATGACAGATTATGCAAACGAGGTAGCAGCAGAATTAAATGCTTCTTTCGTTAAACGTAATGACATACCAGTACATAAGCTACATGAGCAGTATGAACAAGATGTGCTTGTCGTAGGGAAGAACCGATTAGCTATTTATCCAAAAGGTACGGAAGAATCGTTTTTCTTTCATCCGAACTCAGCGATGTTTCGTGTGAAAAGGTTAATGCGTGGAGAACACGATCCGTTTGTACAAGCCACGCAATTAGAGAGAGGAATGACAGTGTTAGATTGTACGCTCGGGATGGCATCAGATAGTATTGTAGCTAGTTATGTTGTTGGGGAAAGCGGAAAAGTAACAGGACTTGAAGGCAATGAGTATATGGCTTATATTATGGAAAATGGTTTGAAAACATGGTCTTCATCCGTTTCTGAAATTGATGAAGCAATGCAAAGAATTCAAGTAAAGCAAACGGAGCATTTTTCATTTTTAGCGCAATGTGAAGACAATAGTTACGATGTCGTTTACCTTGATCCGATGTTTGAAGAAACTGTCATAGAATCCGATGGAATTAAAGGGTTAAAACACTTCGCTTTGTATCATGATATTACTGACGAAACAATTGCGGAGGCAAAACGAGTGGCGAGAAAACGTGTCGTTTTAAAAGATCATTTTCGTAGTTCTAGATTTGAAAAACACAATTTTTATGTATACAAAAGAAAAAGTGCTAAGTTTCACTTTGGTGTAATTGCCCCTTGATAATTGTTTGAAAAGATGTATAATAAGCAATAATTAATTAAATATACTGTCTGTGATGAAGAGAGTAGTCTTTTTTAGAAGGAAAGCGAGCTAGGGATGGTGTGAGCCTAGTACGGAAGAAAAAGATGAAGCGCACTTCGGAGATGCTTCTTGAACGAATAGTAGAGAAAGCCGAGGCCCCCTGTCCTCGTTATAAACGGGAAAGTGGTTCGTAACGAACAACAAGGGTGGTACCACGGGTTAAAACTCGTCTCTTTTTTAGAGACGAGTTTTTTGTGTTTTAAAAAATAAGGAGGTTGTATCATGGATTATAAAATGCAGTTTGCGGAAAGTTTATCTAATATTTTCACGAATGAATTAACGCAAAAACAAATTTTAGATTTAATTGAAACACCGAAACAAGATGAATTTGGAGATGCAGCGTTCCCATGCTTTTCATTAGCGAAGCAATATAAAAAAGCACCAGCTCTTATCGCAAAGGAAGTTGCTGAGAAATTAAATAATCCGTTTTTTACGAAAGTAGAAGCCGTTGGTCCTTATGTAAATGTATTTTTCAATCGTGAAACTGTAAGTGATGCAGTATTAAAAACAGTTTTAGCGGAGAAAGAAGAGTTCGGTCAAAACCACTTTGGCTGTGAAAAAACAGTAGTAATTGATTATTCCTCTCCTAATATCGCGAAACCTTTTTCGATGGGGCATTTACGTTCTACAATGATAGGAAATTCGCTGAAACATATCGCTGAAAAATGTGGCTATGAAGTTGTAGGGATTAATTATATAGGAGATTGGGGAACACAGTTTGGAAAGTTAATTACGGCTTATAAAAAATGGGGAAATGAAGCAGTAGTTAAAGAAGATCCAATACGTGAGCTATTTAAGTTATATGTCCAATTCCATGAAGAGGTAAAAGACGACGAAGAACTAGAAGAAGAAGGACGTGCTTGGTTTAAGAAACTAGAAGAAGGTGATGAAGAAGCGGTAGAACTTTGGAATTGGTTCCGTCATGAGTCCCTTAAAGAATTTTCTCGCATTTATGAACTTCTCGGCGTAGAATTTACTAATTTTCAGGGAGAAGCATTTTATAATAATTTAATGGAAGATTTTATTGGAATTTTAGAAGAACATGAGTTGCTTGAAGAATCAGAAGGTGCATTAGTCGTTAATTTAGAAGAAGAAGGAATGCCGCCTTGCTTAATTAGAAAATCAGATGGTGCGACGATTTATGCAACGCGTGACTTAACGGCAGCTTTATATCGTCAAAACACTTATGGGTTTGATAAAGCGCTATATGTTGTTGGTCCAGAACAAAGCTTACATTTCAATCAATTTTTCACCGTATTAAAAAAACTTGGCTATACTTGGGTTGATGGTATGGAACACGTACCGTTTGGCTTCATTTTAAAAGATGGTAAGAAAATGTCGACACGTAAAGGAAGAGTTATTTTACTTGAAGAAGTACTCGAAGAAGCAATCGAACTTGCAAAACAAAATATTGAAGAGAAAAATCCAAACTTAAAACAAAAAGAAGTAGTGGCAAAGCAAGTCGGTGTTGGTGCAGTCATCTTCCACGATTTAAAAAATGAGCGTATGCACAATATTGAATTCTCATTAGAAAACATGCTGAAATTTGAAGGGGAAACAGGCCCGTACGTACAGTACACACATGCACGTGCTTGTTCTATTTTAAGAAAAGAAAGTGTAGAATTTGAAACATGTACATTTGCTTTAAAAGACGATCATAGCTGGAGTGTCGTAAAATTACTAAATAAATTCCCGCAAATAATTGGAGCAGCTTTCAATAAAAATGAGCCATCGATTATTTCGAAATATATATTAGATGTAGCACAATCATTCAATAAATATTACGGTAATGTTCGTATATTAGAAGAGAGCAAAGAAAAAGACAGCAGACTCGCATTGGTTTATGCTGTGACGGTTGTATTAAAAGAAGGATTACGTTTACTTGGGGTGGAGGCACCTGAGGAGATGTAACATAGTAGTAAACTGACAAACTGGGTCTAGTATAAACCTGGTTTGTTTCTTTATTGGATATATATTTTTTTTGCAAAATCAATTAAAATCTTTTTAGAGAGGGTGATTCATATTGATTCGAACTTTTATTTTACAAATTCCTTGTCATAGAAGATTAGATAGGAGTTTTTTTAAACTACAAAAGTACATACCTTTATGTGCACGTTGTACAGGCATGCTTATTGGTATTTTAATGTTTCCAATTTATTTTTATATGACACCTTCATTTCTTTTGGCAATCATACTATCATTTTTCGCTCAAATTCCGTTACTTATCGATGGGTTCACCCAAAAGTGGAAATGGAGAAATAGCTCAAATTTGCTAAGAATAACTACTGGTGTATTAAGCGGTAATGGTATGGGATTATTCATTTCCTCTAGTGTTATATGGATATTATCTTAAGATATATAGTAATGGAGGTATTTACATAGATGTTCTGGATTTACTTAATTCTAATTTTTATTTCAGGCGGAAGTGGAATTGGTTTTATGACTCAAAATAACTATACAGAAGCAATAATAGCTTTTGTTATTTGTATACTATTGTTTGGGCTACTGTATTATTATCTTAAAAGAAACAAAAGAAAGAGAAAAGCAGATTGTGACGATTTAGATTGTACGGATTGTTTTGATTGTGATTGTACTTGTTAAATTTTTCTTCCAAATAAAAAGCTAGTGTATTATTAAAAATACACTAGCTTTTTTGCTTTGAAATTTTAAGAAAAGTGTAGGAATACGGCTATTATATAGAGAACTTTAGTTTTGTATATAAAAGGAGGCGTTAGATGTTGGAAACATATGATTGGAACAATAAACTAACATATTTAAAAAACACGAGAGATTTATATTACAACGACGATTATGTAAGCTTTTTAGTAAATACAGTTTGGAAGATTACTAAGCCTGTACATATCGTTGATTACGGTTGTGGATATGGTTATTTAGGCTTATTATTAATGCCTTTACTTCCAGAAGGATCAAAGTATACAGGCATTGATAGTGGAGAAACATTATTAGCTGAAGCGAGAGAGTTGTTTCGTTCACTTCCGTACGAGTCAGAATTTCTGGAGGGAGATGCTACAGAAATTGAACTGAACGATAAATACGATATAGCAATCTGTCATGCTTTCTTATTACATATGACTACTCCAGAAACAATGCTACAAAAAATGATACATTCAGTTAAAAAGGGCGGGAAAATAATCTGTTTTGAACCACATTGGATATCAAATATGTCTTCATACACTTTGGATGGAGAGAACCAATCGGAAATTATCCAGCTAGGCATTTTGCAGAATTTATTTGAAAGTGACACGCAGAGGAGTGGAAAAGATGGAAATATTGGTATGAAAATACCGATATATTTAAGTGAATTAGGTGTGAAAAATATTGAATGTAGAGTAAGCGATAAAGTGAACTTTTTAGATTCAAATATGCATCACAATGATAAAAACGATTTGTATCAATCATTAAAAGAAGAGGGGATTGCAGGTGATCCGGGTGATAAGCAACAATTTGTAGAACGTTTAATGGCTAGAGGATTAACATATGATGATGCGCTAGCTCAATATGAAGCTGAACTACGATTTTTTAAAATATTTCATGTGCATTCTTCTTTAGTATACGCTCCGAATATGAAAATTACATTTGGTGACATAGTATGTTAAAAGTCATGATATATAAGGATCGTCGTTTAATGTCGATATAATTTGAAAATCGCCGATATATTTGAATTATCGCTGATATAATTTTATGTACTAATTTCAGCTTCTACAAGATAAAAACCGCATGTTACGTTATTCCATATAATTAAACAAAATACGGAGAAAAACAATCATTTTTACTATATTTTATTATAAATTTGAATAATATTAATTAATACTATCCATTATAAGAGATTTTAGTTGAATACATACTATATGGTGTGTAAAATCTAAGCAAGTAGCAGTATAAATATAAATTCGAGGTGAATGCATGCTAGATTTTAAGCAGTTAGAAACTTGTTTAAAAGACAAGAGATTTGTAGATGGATTACAGGAAATAAATAATGAAATTGCATATATAAAAGAAACGAATACTTTATCCTATGTGAAGAATTGGCTTGCCAATATTCCTTCGCATAAGGAGTTCGATATATTAATTCGTCTTACTGATGAAGGGCTTATGCACCAATACAGTTCATTCCTCATTCGTTACGCTTATAAAAAATTCCCAAATATGAGAACGCTCTCTTTATATTGTGATGAGTTAATTGATGAGCGGAAAATTCTTGAAGCAGAGCAGCTGTTAAAAGAAACTTTAGAAGAGAGTAATAAAGAAGAAATAGATGCAGATTTTTTAGCGAAAACATATTTTACGTTAGTACGATGTCTTTTAGAAATGAAACGAAACGAAGAAGCGTTAATGTATATGCAAAAAGCAGAGGAGTACAGTGCACGCGCAGTGTTTGATAAATGGGGCTACGTTTATATGCATACAGGTGAATGGGAGAAAGCGGAAGAACAATTTATTGCTGGCATGCAGCATGAAGATTGTGAAGAGTTATCTACCTATTTATTATCACAATTGTATGCGAATAAAGGAGAACAAAAACGCGCGATACAGTTAATCGATGATGCAATTGTAAAATTCCCACAAGTACCATATTTTCATTTTGAGAAGATAAAGTATTTATTAGATTTAGAGCGATATGAAGAGATGTTAGCGGTAATAGATAACATAAATACTCAGCTGCCGTATCATGCCTATAATACTTACTTTGTACATTTACGTGCAGAAGCACTGTACAAAATGAATAAATTTGCAGATTTACAAAAACTATTAAAAGAAGAAAAGAGTTTAAGAGAATCTTTATATCATAATTTAGAAAAAAATCCGGATGGAAAAAAGGTTCACTTGCCGATAGTTCCTATTGTACAAAAGGATAATTATTGTGTTCCGACAAGTTTAGAGATGATGTTGCGTATATGGGGAGAGAAACGTACACAAGATGAAATAGCAGAGTTTATTTTTGATATGACAGGTTCGAAGTTTTCAGATACTGTTTCTTATTTAGAAGAATTAGGTTATGAATATCGTTATTTTAAAGGGAATGAAGAGAATTATAAGAGACTGATTGACGAAGGAATTCCTGTTTTATTAAGTATAGATATTGAGCATGCTTCACACGTACAAGTTCTATCTGGATATGATGATACATTGCAAGCTTTCTATGTTCAAGATCCAAACTTTATAGAACCAGTTCTTGTGGAATATAGTAAATTACAAGAAAAATATCGTTATACAGGCTGTTTAGCAATCACGTTTGTTCCGAAAGAAAAGAAGGAGCAACTAGCGTTTCTAAGTGAGGAAGAAAATCGTTACTTTAAATCTATTTTTTCTCTTACGGATCATTTAGATGAACATGACAAAGAGGGGATTAGTAACTTAGTACAATTTTTAAAAGAAACGAGTGATAATCCAAATACGTGGTTATATACGATAAAGCACTTAGATGTTGAAGTAGATAAAGAATTTATTTTATATTGTATCGATAAGTTAATGGAAAAGTTTCCGAACTCGGACTTTGTTAAATTGCATGGTGCACAGTGTTTTATTCGTCTTCAAGAAGTAGAGAAAGCGGAGCAAATGCTGACAAGCGTTGAGAAGAAAAATAATCGTGCTTTATATCATTTAATAAACGGAAGATATGCTTTTGAGCAGGAAAGTTATATAGAAGCGATTTCAAGCTTTCTTTCATCGTTACAATTAGACGCAGATCAGCCTATTGCTTGGAGTTTTCTCGCTTTATCCTATATGTATATTGATCAATCTGAAAAAGCATTGCAATACTCTCAAGTTGCGTTAGAGCGTAGTCCTGAAAGGTTCACTTTAACAAATCACGGTTTAATATTAATAGATTTAGAAAGATATGAAGAAGCATATGAAATCTTTAATGACTTGTTAAAAGAGTATAAATATGAAGCGCATGTATGGTATGAACGAGCGAGATGTGCACATCAACTAGGGAAATTATATTTAGCAATAAAAGGGCTTAAAGTAGCGATTCGTTTGGATAGTAATGCACCTTACATTTATACGAAACTTTCGGAAATATACGAATCTGATTTGAAGGATGAGGAAAGTGCGAAAGAAATTTTATTAAACGGTATTGAGAATTGTGATGATAAAGCACCTCTTTACGTAAAATTAGGTGATTATCATTTTCAAAATGATAGCTTGGAAGAAGCAGAAGTATTGTATAAGCGTGCTTTAGAAGAAAATGATGAGGATGTTTATTCTCACTTCGGACTTACACAAGTTTATATGGCAAGAGAACAATATAAGGAAGCAAAAGAATATATACTTGGTCTTGAGAAGCAAATTGAAAAGAGCCAAGATTTCCTCATGAATGCAGGAATGGTTTTATGGGATGCTGAAATTGAACTTGGTGGAAATGAAGAAGGGTTTAAAGTAGCACTATCTAAGTTAGAAAATGGTATAAAGAAAAGTGATTATAATGTAGCAAGTGCGTTAGATGAATATGTGAATCGAATTAAAGGAACGGAATTTGTACAACGAGGTATAGCATTTTTAAGAACGTTACACAAAGAAAGAAATGAAGTAAGTGAGTACGGTTGTTATGCAGGTATTTTATATGAATCTATTGGACAGTACGGCCAAGCGATGAAAAGATATAATAAGGCGATAGAACAAATGGAAATGGCATTACCGTATTACCGAATTGGTGAAACACTTATGGCATTAGGGCAATTGACGGAAGCAAAACAAGCGTATGAAACATGTTTAGAGCTTGATGGGAATTTCGTAGGTGTACATTTACAGCTTGCGGAAATATACGAAAAAGAAGAAAACCGTTCTAAAGAACAAAGTCATATGGTTCAGGCGATGAAAGAAGAGCCGTTGCATATTAATATGGAATATTTAGCACAGCTTTCAGTAGATATGAATCTTCAGGAAGAATTGCTGACTGAACTAGAACAATTAGTGGACGAAGTACCTGAAATATGGCGTTTAGATGCGATTGCATATGTGTACGGAGCGATGAATGAAATAGATAAAGAACAAGCACAGGTTGAATACGCACTACAATTAGATGGTGAGCATATAGAAGTTCTATATCATTATGCAAAAGTATTAGTGAAAAAAAGAAATGTAAAAGCAATTGAAGTTGCAATGAAAGTAATACAAAAAGATTTTGATAATGAACGTATATTTGATGTTTATGTAAAAGCAGTAGAGCAACATAAAAAATTGTCTAACATACGAGATTTTCTTCATACGTTAAAGGTGAAAAAAGCAGAAAGGAGTACAGCATTCATGTATGCTGCAGCTGCGGTTACGGAAATATGGATTGAACGCCAGCTGCATGAACAGCCAAAACGATCTATCATTACGAGAGCTTTTTATCGTATGAAAAATCGTGCGAAAGAAATTTCAATGGTTACTATGATAATTGATTTATATGAAATCTCTTTAAAGTTAAATCCGAAAAATAGTATGGCAGCACAGCGATTTGCGCTATTTTATGAGAATGTAGAGATGAATAAAGAAGCAATAGAGATTCTGCACACGTCACTAGAAAATAAATGGGATTATGACGTAGCGAAGCAACTTGTAAATCTTTTCGTTGAGTGCGAGGAAGAAGATATGTTAAGAGATGCTTTGGAATTAACGAAACAAATGGTTCGAGAACTACCAGATGATTATGATACTTTTCTTCTGCAAGCACAAGTATTTTTTAAAGCAGGGGAAGAAAGAAAAGCAGAAAAGATTATCTTGCAATTAACAGAGCAAACACCGTTTGTAAGTAGAGCATTTCTTGCTTTAGGAGAAATATATCAAAGTCAAGAAAGGTTTGAAGAGGCAATTCATGTATTAGAAAATGCTTCTATACATCATCCAAATGAAACAGCAATTCTTCTTTCTTTAGCATCTTCATATCATGGTGCCGGCCAAACGATAAAGGCAGAAAAAATAACAAATGAAGTATTAATAATTGACGCGAGTGATTTGTTAGCAAGATATGATCGAGCTTGTTATTTAGCACAGTTAAATAGAAATGAAGAGGCGAAGGAAGAGCTTGAATTTGTCCTTCGTGAGGATGAATCGGGATTCTTTGCTGAACTTATTGAGGATGATGAAAATTTAGCAGCATTGCGAGAATTTGAAAAGTAATTGTATAAGAATAGGGAAAAAAGATAAGGATATATTTTGAATTAGTTGACAATTAGTTGCTAAATGGCATAAAATAACTTTTAACAAAGTATACAAATCTGAAGACGAGAAAGAGTAAAATAGTGAGCTGTTCTCCAGAGAGCCGGTATATTGCTGAAAGCCGGTGTGCAGACGTTATTTGAAAATCATCTCCGAGGAGCCGAGGCTGAAAGTAAGTAAGCCCGGACGGATGTCTACCGTTACAAAGAACACGTATGATAGTACGTTGCTAAGTGCTATTAGTGAAAAAGCTAATAGAATTAGGGTGGTATCGCGGGTAAACCCGTCCCTACTTTATAGGGACGGGTTTTTTGTGTGCTTTAAAATATTCAAAGGAGTGATTGTATATGGAAAAAGTAGATGTAAAAGAATCAGCTGTAGGAAGAGAAATGCGAATTCGCAAACAGTGGAACGAACAAAATATTTTCGAACAATCAATTCAGAATCGAGAAGGCGCACAGTCTTTCGTATTTTATGAAGGACCACCAACGGCGAACGGACTACCGCATGTAGGTCATGCACTTGGACGAACAATTAAAGACTTAGTAGCAAGATATAAAACGATGGCTGGTTATAAAGTGTTAAGAAAAGCAGGATGGGATACACATGGTTTACCTGTAGAATTAGGCGTTGAGAAGCAACTTGGTATTTCTGGTAAACATGAGATCGAAGAATATGGCATTGAACCATTTATTCAAAAGTGTAAAGAGAGTGTTTTCACATATGAGAAGCAGTGGCGCGAATTCACTGAAAGTATTGGTTATTGGGTAGATATGGATGATCCATATGTAACTTTAAAGAATCCATATATCGAAAGTGTATGGCATATTTTGGGGACAATCCATGAAAAAGGATTGTTATATAAAGGACATAGAGTTTCACCATACTGCCCAAGCTGCCAAACCTCATTGAGCTCACATGAGGTTGCACAAGGGTATAAAACAGTAAAAGATTTAAGTGCAACTGTGAAGTTTAAAGTGAAAGATAGTGAAAATGAGTATTTCTTAGGTTGGACAACGACACCTTGGACACTTCCAGCAAACGTTGCGCTTGCTGTCCATCCAAATATGGAATACGTTAAAGCAAAACAAGAAAGTCATGTATACATTGTTGCAAAAGAACGTGTACAAGAAGTATTAAAAGAGAATTATGAAGTATTATCTGTTCATAAAGGCGAAGAATTATTAAACACATCTTATACAGCGCCATTTCCGATGAAAGAAGTTACAAATGGTTACCGCGTTATTGCAGCAGATTTTGTAACGGGAGATAGTGGTACAGGACTTGTTCATATTGCTCCAGCATATGGAGAGGACGATTATAGAGTTGTTCAAAGTGAAGGATTGTCATTCTTGCACGTTGTAGATGAAAAAGGTGAGTATACAGAGGCAGTACCATTTTTGAAAGGGAAATTTGTAAAAGATTGTGACGTGGATATCGTTCGTTATTTAGCGAAGGAAGGTTTACTGTATCATAAAGAAAAATATGAACATAGCTATCCGCATTGCTGGCGTTGTGATTCACCACTACTTTATTATGCAGGAGAAAGTTGGTTAATCCGAACAACTGCAATTAAAGATACATTTTTACAAAATAATGATTCTGTTACTTGGTATCCGGATCATATGAAACATGGACGTTTTGGTAAGTTTTTAGAAAATATGGTAGATTGGAATATTAGCCGAAATAGATATTGGGGAACGCCATTGAATGTATGGGAATGTGAAAGTTGTGATCATCAGTTCGCACCGAAAAGCATTGCCGAATTAAGAAAGCATAGTACGAAAGAAACACCAGAAGATTTGGAATTGCATAAGCCTTATGTAGATGAAGTGCAAGTCTGCTGCGGGAAATGCGGAGGCACAATGAATCGTACACCAGAAGTGATTGATGTTTGGTTTGATAGTGGTTCTATGCCATTTGCACAATATCATTACCCATTTGAAAATAAAGAGTTATTTGAAGAGCAGTTTCCAGCGGATGTTATTGCAGAAGGAATTGATCAAACACGCGGCTGGTTTTATAGTTTATTAGCAGTATCAGCACTATATACAGGAAAAGTACCGTATAAACGAGTGTTATCACTAGGGCATGTTTTAGATGAAGAAGGGCAGAAAATGTCTAAAAGCAAAGGAAATGCACTAGATCCAGTTGATTTAGTAGATAAATTTGGTGCAGATGCGCTAAGATGGGCTTTACTTGTTGATAGTGCCCCGTGGAATGCGAAGCGTTTTTCTGAAAGAACAGTACTGGAAGCGAAATCTAAATTTGTAGATACATTAGTCAATGTGTATAGCTTCTACGTTTTATATGCAAATTTAGATGAGTATAATCCGAAAGAAACGTATGATGTAAAGCTTACGAAATTAGACGAATGGGTATTATCAAGATTGCATAGTACAACGAAAAAAGTGAGAACTGCACTTGATGATTATCAATTTACGAATGCAGCTCGTGAAATTGCAGTACTTGTAGATGAAGTGAGTAACTGGTATGTAAGACGCTCACGTAATCGTTTCTGGGAATCTGGTATGAACGCTGAGAAAGCAGCTGCGTATGAGACACTTCATGAAGTGCTTGTAACAATTAGTAAATTAATTGCACCATTTACACCGTTTGTCGCGGAAGACATTCATCTAAATTTAGAAGGAAGCAGCGTTCATTTAGCCGATTATCCAGTTGTAAATGAATCACTACTTCAACCAAAATTAGAAGCGGAAATGGATGCTGTTTTACAAGTTGTTGAACTTGGAAGAAGTAACCGTAATCAGCATTCTTTAAAAGTAAAACAGCCGCTAGCAGAACTTGTATTACTTGAGCATAACGAGAATGATATGGATTGGGAATCTTATCGTGATATCGTTATGGATGAGTTAAATGTAAAAGCGTTCCATGTTGAACTCGATGAAACAAAATACACATCATATCAATTGAAGCTTAATTTTAAAACAGCGGGGCCAAAATTCGGTAAAAATGTGAATGCAGTGAATGGTTGGCTAAAACAATTATCACAAGAAGAAGTACAAAACTTTGTATCAACAGGAAGAGCAGTTTACGAAGCAACACCAGAAGGAGAAGTAGTTGTAACTGCTGAAGATGTGTTAGTTGAGAAAGTTGCAAAATCAGGATTCTCTAATACGACTAACGGACAATATACAGTTATGTTAGATACGAATGTAACGGAAGAATTGTTACAAGAAGGAGTAGCGCGTGAATTCATTCGTGCGGTTCAAGAATACCGTAAACAGTTGAATTTACCAGTTAATTTACGAGTCGATATTATTCTTGATACAGAAGAAGAACTACAGCGAACGTTAACGAACCATAAAGATTTATTGGAAGAAAACTTACTCGTTAAACAATTTACATTTGGTCACTTAACGAACGAAGATGATGAACTTTCTTTAGGTGAAACAAAACTTAGAATTAAATTAAGTGCAGCTAATTAAAGAAAAAAGGAAGTTGGAATGATTCCAACTTCCTTTTTTGTATGATTAGAATTTATTTGACTATACATTCGATAGGACCACTAGCAATTGTCTTTTTTCATAGCGTACCGAACACAATACTGTAGAAATATATTTCTACAGTATTGTGTTCAATTTATACATAAATATTGAGAAAATTTCACTTACCCTAAATGGAAAGGTAATAGAAGTGTTCATAGAGAATTACTCGTAGATTCAATTTTTATCCATCCATTTTGCGGGGAATGATTGCCTAGTGGTAATGGGATAAGGTTGAGCTACTTTATTAGGGGGAGTGGTTCTATGTTTAATAAAAAAATGGTGGCAATGGCAATGACTGTACCGTTAGTAATGGGGACGATTTCTACGGTTTCGGCATTGGAAAAACAACAGCAAGTAAAGTTAGAAGCTTATTCGCCACAGAAAAAAGCAACTGAATATTTAAAAGAAAATGCTGCGCAGTATGGATTGAAAACAGACCTTTCAGACTTGCAATATATTTCTACAACAGAAACGTCAGTAGCTTCATATGTTAGGTTCCAACAAGTTGTTAATGGTGCACCTGTATTTTCAAAACAAATAACAGTTACGCTTAACGGAGAGGGAAAGGGAGTACTCGCTGTTTCTGATTATCAGCCTGTTACAGGTGTGAAGGAAGTAACGACAAAAATTAGTGAAAAAGATGCAATACAAAAATCAATGGCGTATGTTGGAGAAGCAAGTGAGCAAAATTTATGGGCTCCTACAGATAAAGAGTTCGGATATATTGTTGAAGAAGGAATTGCTCGTCCAGTATATAAAGTTGTAGTCCATTCTAATAATCCATTTGGTGCATGGGAAACATTTATTGATGCAGAAAATGGAAAGTTAATTAAAAAGGTTGATATAAACCGAAAAGCTGAAGGGTCAGGAAAAGTATTTTTACCTAACCCAGTTGTATCTAGCGGTAGTAAAGTAGGCTTAAAAGATAATAACGATGCAGATTCAACAGCTCTAACGAACCAACTGAAAACTGTTACGTTAAAAGGTTTAGATGGAACAGGATTTTTAATTGGAGAGTATGTAACGATTTCTTCAAAAGCGAGAACAAAATCTACAAACTTACAATTCAACTATACACGTGCAAATGATAGCTTTGAAGATGTGATGTCATATTATCATATTGATACATTGCAACGTTACATTCAAAGTCTAGGATTTAAAAATATTAATAATCGTTCGATTAAAGTGAATGTGAATGGAACAACAGCTGATAACTCATTCTATTCACCGACAACGAAAGCTTTAACATTTGGTACTGGCGGTGTTGATGATGCAGAAGATGCTGGAATTATCGCACATGAATACGGACATTCAATCCAAGATAACCAAGTTCCTGGCTTTGGTAGTTCAGCAGAAGGCGGAGCGATGGGAGAAGGATTTGGTGACTTCTTAGGTGCTATGTATGAAGATGCTGTATCGACTACTGGATATGGTAAAGCATGTGTTGGAGAATGGGATGCGACAGCTTATTCTAGTTCAGATCCAACATGCTTACGCCGATTAGATACGAATAAAGTATATCCGAAAGATATAACGAATGAAGTGCATGATGATGGTGAAATTTGGGCTCAAGGCCAATACGAAATGGCACAAGCTTTTGGCCGTGATGTAGCAACAAAAATCATTTTACAATCACACTGGTCATTAACACCAAACTCTAAATTCAGTGATGGAGCGAAAGCGATTAAGCAAGCGGATGCTCTTTTATATGGCGGACAACATGCTGCTGATATCGATCGCATTTGGGCAGCGAGAGGCATTAGTACGAATTAATATAAAAAGTCGTGGCATTATAAGCCACGACTTTTTAATTTGCTTAAGAACTGGTACTAGTAAATAAAGCTATATCAATGATAGTGTGAATATATCCGTATCCCATTTACTTTTTGGCTTCTTTAAAAACAAAATGCTCTTTAAATTTTCTAGATTCAACTTTTTGACCATTTCGCATCGATCGGAATGGGTGTTCTTGCCATGTAATAATAACATCAACTTCATCTGCTTTTGTAGCAACGGGTAAATTAGCGTGTTCAAATCCAGTTTTTCCACTTGCCAAACGACTTTCCTTTAGGGAAAAGAGTTCATATTTCGTTTTCTTATTTGGTTCGTTGCGGAATACTTCGACGTTTACATTATATACTTCACTATTCCCGACATTCTTTACTGAAAAATGATATGTTTGAAATTCATCTTTTTTAGCTTGAAGCATATTCTTGTTTGTTTTTTTCGGTTTATCAATATTCACTTGCCATCGATCAGAGTTTTGAGAGATTGGTAAAGATTTTGGTGAATAGGCATACGTTTCGTTTACTACAATTAAGCAAAACAAAAGGAGAAAGAAACTAATTGCTTTTTGCATAAACACACCTCGCTTTTAAATTTTTATTAATATGCGTAAATGAATTAGTTTTTATGTAAAAATTGGAAAATATTAAAGGTGTAATTTCGGATGTAATACATAAGAATATGTATTACAAAATTAACTTTTCACACTTTAGAAGAAGTTAGGAGTTATAAAACCAGAATGTTTCAAAAAAAGCTTGCGTTTTATAAGGTGAGGAGTTAGAATACTCTGTAAATATAAAAAGTGATGATCAGGAAAAGTACATGGTGCAAAGGTCTACAGAGAGCAGCCGGTTGCTGGGAAGGTTGCGATACCGCATGATGGAAAGACACCTGTGAGTGTTGCTTTGAACGTGATTATTAGTAAAAGCAAACGGTACCTACCGTTATCAGGGCTAAGATGGTCAATATGACAATTTGGGTGGTACCGCGGAAAAAATCCGTCCCTATTTATAGGGGCGGATTTTTGTATTCTTTGAAAGGGGGTGAGTGACCGTGGATGATGACGATGACAACAATAACGTAAATAAATATAAAATTACTGGAGGGAAAAATAATGGATTCAATAATGAAGCGTTCACTCACAAAAGAATGTACAAAGAAAAGCGGAAAGGTTGTATTACTTCAAGGATGGGTAAAAAAGATTCGACATCTTGGAAATGTTAGTTTTTTATTATTACGGGACAGAACAGGAGTAATTCAATGTGTATTAGAAAATGAATTGGCCGGATATAAAGTTGATGTAGAAAGTGTCGTCCATGTAATCGGTGAAACAGTCGAGACGTCGAAAACAGAATTGGGTGTTGAAGTACTTGCTCATGAAGTGAAAGTAATAAACGGTGCAGAGCCACTTCCATTTGAAATAAATAAAAAGAAGTTACAAGTTGGCTTAGATCAACTACTTAATGAGCGAGTAATATCATTAAGGCATGAGCGAACCGCAGCGATTTTTAAAGTGAAATCTACACTCGTTCAGAGCTTTAGTGAATTTCTTATAGAGAACGATTTCACACGGATCTTTACGCCGAAAATTGTTTCGCAAGGGGCAGAAGGAGGAGCAAATGTTTTTAAGCTTCCATACTTCCAAAAAGAAGCTTATTTAGCACAATCACCACAGTTTTATAAGCAAATGATGGTGGCAGGTGGGTTAGAACGAGTTTTTGAAATTGCACCTGTATATAGAGCGGAACATCATAATTCTTCCCGTCATTTGAATGAATATATATCGTTAGACGTAGAACTTGGTTTTATTCATGATTTTTATGAAGTGATGCAACTAGAAACGGATGTTTTACGATATATGTTTCAACAAGTAGCGAAAAAATGTGAAATAGAACTACAACTATTACAAATAGAAGTACCTGTTATTACTGAAATACCTAAAATTACATTGTTAGAAGCACAAGAAATTTTGAAAAGTAAGTATCGTAAAGAATCTCCTGTAGGGGATTTAGATACAGAAGGTGAAAAGTTACTAGGGAAATATGTAAAGGAAACATATAATAGTGAATTTGTTTTCATTACACATTATCCGAAAGAAGCGAGACCGATGTATACGATGCAAAATAAAGAGAATCCAGCTATTACTGATTCATTCGACTTATTATATAAAGGGCTAGAAATAACGTCAGGGGCACAGCGAATTCATAATTATGAATTGTTACTCGCTTCGTTTAAAGAAAAAGGATTACATCCAGAGAAATTTCAATCTTATTTAAATACATTCCGATATGGTTGTCCACCACATGGAGGTTTCGGAATTGGGTTAGAAAGGATTGTATATAAACTATTAGAATTAACAAATGTACGAGAGGCTAGTGCTTTTCCAAGAGACTGTACAAGACTTATCCCTTAATAATGAGGAGGAATGTATCCGTTGTGCTATTTTATAGTACAACGGTTTTTTAGTTCCTAAAATTCAGCACTTTCTCACCAGATTTTAATGTAAGCTTAATTGTGCTCTCTTTTTTCACCTTTAATATAAGCCGTAGATACGAAAGATATATAAGGTGAAGGGAGAAATAATACATGCGTATTTTAGTTGTACCATCAGGATTTAAAGAAAGTTTAGGGGCGAAGGAAGCTGCTGATGTAATGAAAGAAGGGATTTTAAAAGTTATGCCACTTGCTACTGTAGAGACTTTACCAATGGTTGATGGTGGGGAAGGTTTTACAGAGACAATTATAAATATTACTGGTGGAAAAATGTATAAAGTACAAGTAATGGGACCTGTTGGAGATGAGATACAATCTTATTTTGGTGTTTTTGAAACGAGAAATGGTGAGCGTACAGCTGTTATTGAAATGGCTGCGGCGGCTGGGCTACGCCTTGTACCGAGAGATTTACGTGATCCAAGAAAAACGACTACTCATGGTGTTGGACAGTTAATAGAATTAGCTTTAAATAAAGGGGTAGATCGTATATTAATAGGGTGTGGTGATTCAGGTACATCTGATGGAGGAGCTGGTATGGCTCAAGCATTAGGTGTAAAGTTTTTAAATAGAGATGGAAAGGAATTGCAAATTCAAGGAGGAACATCTTTATTACAAGTTTCGAAAATAGATACATTACAAGTAGATCCTAGATTAAGGCATGTTCAAATCGATGTTGCTTGTAATTGGTTTAATCAATTATGCGGTGAGCATGGAGTAGCTAGAGTGTTTGGTCCGCAAAAGGGTGCTAACGAAGAACAAGTAATAGAACTAGAAAAAGCATTGGAGCGCTATGCTTCTATTATAAAAAAAGATATAGGTATAGATGTACATCATACACCAGGAAGTGGTGCATCTGGCGGTCTTGGTGCTGGACTACAAGCTTTAATTGGGGCAACACTTCATCCGAGATACGATATTATTATGAAGTATATGGATTTAAATAAACTATTGTTAAAGTGTGATCTTGTATTTACCGCGGAAGGAAGTATAGATTTTCAAACACCACGTGGAAAAATTCCAGCTGAGGTGGCTAAATGTGCAAAAAAATATGGGTTACCAGTAATAGCGTTAGTAGGGACAGTCGGTAAAGGAGCACGTATTAATTATGATTATGGAATTGATGCATATACAAGTATACTACCAATGCCATCTTCTTTGGAAAATGCATTTTCAAATGCAGAGAAATGGCTTCGTGATTGTACAGAGAGTACGATGCGTACAGTGTTAGTCGGTTATCAAATCGCTTCTCGGCTGAATAAAAGTGGGTACGTATCATGATTGAAAAAAATGTAGTGGAATTACATGTGAATAGTACTGATAATCCGAAAACTAAGCCATCTTGGGTTATTCCCGTAGCGCTTATATTAATGGCAGAAATAGTTCTTTTGCTTCCATCATCATTAACGATGGAAGCGAAATGGAGTTTGTTTGGATTTTGCTGTGCAATTATATTATGGACAACAACAACGATAAATTCGGCCTATATTGCACTCGGTTCTGTATTATTTCTAATTATTTCAGGAACAGCAAAGCAAGATCTTTTATTTGATTCGCTAGCTTCGGATGTGATTTGGCTTATGATCGGTTCGTTTATTTTAGGAAGAGCACTTCAAATTACCGGTCTAGCTGAAAAAATGACGTACTTTGTTGTAAATCGCGCTCGTAATATATCAGGCTTATGCTGGATTTTAACGATGATTATTCAAATACTTGCCTTTTTTATTCCATCTACATCGGGACGCGCAGCGGTTGTATTACCTGTTTTTCAAGCTATATCTAAAGAAATTGGAAGTAGAAGAATTACGAAAGCATTAGCAATTTTAATGCCTACTGTTATTTTAGTTTCAACAAGTTCTACAATTATTGGTGCAGGCTCACATTTAATCGCGCTAGATATGTTAAAGGAATTTAATAATAAAAACATTACGTTCGTAAAGTGGTTAATATGGGGATTACCATTTGGAGTCATAATGAGCTTTATATGTTGTCGCGTAATATTATTTTTATTTTTAGATAAAGAAGAAGTAAAGACGAAACTACAGCCGAAAAAAGTGCAGGTTAAATTATCAAGAAATGAAAAATATACAATAACTATTTTAATAGCGATGGTAACTTTTTGGTTAACAGAGTCGTTACACGGTTTGGAAATTGCTACTGTAACTATAATCGGAGTTTTTTTATTAACTTTACCAAAATTCGGTGTGATGAAGTGGAAAGAAAGTTTGAAAGGTGTCTCCTGGAACTTAATTTTATTTGTTGGAGCAGCAATTGCATTAGGAAAATCATTAATGGAAAGTGGTGCAGCGCAATGGATTATGCAGAAGTTATTTTCTGTAACAAAATTTATTGATGATCAATCAATTTTCATTGTGCTACTAGTAATTGTTATTCTTTCCGTAACATCACATTTATATATTACATCTCACACTACGAGAGCAGTAATTTTTATTCCGCCACTACTATACTTTGCAACTAGTCTACAATTAAATGAAGTAGCTGTCTTATTTATAGGTATTGTTGGAATGAATTATTGTTTAACCTTTCCGGTCAGTTCTAAGGCACTACTATTATTTCAAGAAAGTGATAGAGAAACTTTTCAACCACAAGATTTATTAAAATTAAGTAGTTATTTAAGCGTTATTTATATATTTGTAATGGTTATATTTTACTATGCATATTGGCAATGGGTTGGATTGTCTCTTTAAAAATCAGGAATATATTTCATTCCTGATTTTTTTCATTAAGGATAAAATATATTGGGTATTTTTTCTTTTGAAGGAAAGTATTACTTGTTATACTAAAATGGTGCAAATATATATTATAGGAGGCTTTTATGGGAGAAAGGATTTTAATCGTTGAGGATGAAGAAAAAATTGCTCGTGTCGTGCAGTTAGAATTAGAATTTGAAGGATATGAAAGTGAAATTGCAAAAACAGGTACAGAGGCAATGGAAAAGTTCAGCAATGGTAACTGGGATTTAATATTACTTGATGTAATGCTTCCAAATATAAGTGGGTTAGAAGTTCTTCGAAGAATACGTTTGAAAAATGCTGTAATACCTATTATTTTATTAACTGCTCGTGACTCAGTTGTTGACAAGGTTAGTGGTTTAGATCAAGGAGCAAGTGACTATATCACAAAGCCTTTTCAAATAGAAGAATTATTAGCGAGAATTCGTGCTTGTTTGAGAATTTCAAATGTAGTAAAAGAAGAGGAAAATAGTAGTTATCAAATTGCAGATTTATATTTAGATGAGAAAACGAGAGAAGTGAAAAGAGGGGATAATCTAGTCGACTTGACACCACGTGAATTTGATTTATTACTCTTTTTAATGAAGCATGAAAATCAAGTGTTAAACCGTGAGCAAATTGTAACGAATGTTTGGGGATTTGATTATTATGGCGATACAAATGTTGTTGATGTATATATTAGATATTTGCGTAAAAAAGTAGATTGTAATGTGGACGTACCACTTATTCACACTGTTAGAGGTGTTGGGTATGTCTTAAAGGGGTAATGTATGAAAATTAAAAATAAAATATATTTATTCTCTACAGTATGGTTACTACTTATTTTATTAATTATTAATAGTTCAATATATTTTTTGTTTTATAAAGTGACTACGAACGGAGAGTTAGAACGATTGAAACGTGAGGCAATACATATCATTGATGGAATGAACGCAGATTCAGCAAAAGAAGTAGATGCAATAAGTCTATTGCAACCATACTTACCTTCAAACGGTATGATTAGAATTATTAATGAAAATTCAAAGGTAATGATTAGGCAAGAAGTAGATAGTACAAAACCAATTCCGGCATTAAATACGAAATTTGAAAGAAAAGAATCCGCTGGAATTTATGAGAAGAACGAGGGTGAATTTGCTTATATAAAAATGCCAATCATTTGGAATGATGGGAAAATCGTTTCGTTAGAAATGACAGAACGTTTAGATAGTTTGCAAGAGAATTTAAATATGTTAAAAAATGTATTAGTTATTGCATCACTTTTCGTTTTAATTCCATCTTTTTTTGCGGGAAGAATGTTAAGTAAACTCATTTTAAAACCTGTAAATTCTTTAATACAAACAATGGAGCATATACAAGATAGAGGGATATTCAAAAAAATACCGCTTGAGAATAAATCAAAAGATGAATTGCACATAATGGGAACGACATTTAATAAAATGATTGATTTATTACATCAGAACTTTGAAAAGCAACAACAGTTCGTTTCAGATGCTTCGCATGAATTAAGAACACCGTTAACAGTTATTGAAAGTTATGCGAAATTATTAAAAAGATGGGGAATGAAAAAACAAGATGTTTTAGAAGAATCTGTAGAGGCGATATACTCTGAAGCAGTAAGAATGAAAGGCATGACAAATCAAATGTTACTGCTTGCCAACAGTAGTGCAGAGTGGAAGTTGGAAACGAAAGAATCAGATTTAGTTCGATTATGTAAGATGACTGCGGAACAACTAGAAAAAACATATAATCGAGATTTTCGTGTTATTACAGAGGAAGAAAAGATTATTGTAAATATTGACGAACAAAAAATAAAACAAGTATTAGTAGTTTTATTAGATAATGCAATGAAATACAGTAAAGATTCAATCGATATGATAGTAGGAATACAAAAAGAAAAAGTCTTTTTTTCTATTCAAGATTACGGTATGGGAATTCCTAAGGAAGATATACAGAAAGTGTTTGATCGTTTCTTTCGAGTTGATAAAGCGAGGAGCAGGGAAACAGGGGGTACTGGTTTAGGTTTATCGATTGCCAAACAAATTATTGATGCTCATGAAGGAGATATACAACTTGAAAGTGAAGAAGGAAAATGGACGAAAGTTACAGTAAATTTACCTCATTTTTTATAAAGGGATAGGAGCTTTATAAATGAAAAAGAAATGGAAAATTGCATTGTTCGTTTGCTTTGCGGTTGTAAGTGTAGCGTTTGTATCACAACGTATTGTTTCAAAGCAAGGAGAAAGAATATTATCTGAGAAGCAAATTCAAAGTATTGTATCTGAACAGTATCCTGGGAAAATTAAAAGTATGAAATTAGTAAATAAAGGGGAACAAGATTTTTATAGGGTAAATCTTTCAAATGAACAAGGTTTATATGAAATAATAGTAGATGCCAAAAATGGAGAGGTAAAACGTGCAAAAGAAATAGCATTAAAAAGTAATACAATAACGAAAGAGAAAGCAGAAGAAATGGCGCTACAGGAAGTACAAGGTGTAATTAAACATACTATATTAGAAAAGAGAAATGAGATAGAAGTGTTCGTAATTACGGTAGAAACAAATGATAAGAAAAGTAAGGTAGTTGAGATTGAAAAAACAACTGGTAAAATTCAATTGTCAGAAAAACCGATGACAAAAATTACAGAAGAGCAGGCAAAAGAAATTGCAGTGCAGCAAGTGCCAGGGAATGTAAAGGGAATTAGGCTTGAGCAAAAAAATGAAAAAAATATATATGTAATAGAAATAGAGAAAAGTGCAAGTGAAAATGTAATCGTAGAAATTGAAGAAACTACAGGCGCTTTAATTGGTAGTTCACAAATACCAAAAGTTATAACAGAAGAACAGGCGAAAGAAGTTGCGTTACAAAAAATACAAGGTGGATTTATTGAGAAGGTAAGTATAATTGATATAAATGGTACGGCTACTTACCAAATTATTATAAAAAAACAAACTGAAACTGTTGATGTAAGAGTACATACAATAACAGGAGAAATTTTATCAACTACAGCAGTAAATAACGCTATTCAGCAAAAGGAGCCATCTCAACAACAAGATGACGATGATCAAGAAGAAGGCAATGATAATCAAGATGATGATGACGAAGGATAATCACAAAAATAAACGGATTCTCATCAAATTTTAATGTTTCTCACAGTTTTTTTTCATTTTAACATTTTAGTATGTAAGTAAGAAAGAAATGAAGAGGGGGAACATGGAATGAAATTATGGATTGGAATCGTAATGGTGCTTTTCATTGCTGGAGGGACAGCATATGGTGTAAATACAATGGAACATGAAGAAATACGATATAAAGAGAGAGAAGAAAAAAGTTACGAAAGTAAAGAGTTTAGTCCAGAAATAGCTAAGCAAATTGCAGTTGAAAAGGTAAATGGAGTTGTAGAGGAAATTGATGTAGAACGTATGGATGATAAGGGTGTATATGAAATAGAGGTAGAAACAAACGAAGATGAGGAAGAAATATATATTAAGAAGAAAAACGGGAATATTATAGCGGAAAAGGAATTTGAATTTATTAAAAATGAAGATGAAGATGATGACCAAGGTGAAGACGATATGGAGTATGATGATCTAGATGATTAATAACATCGCCCTATTGTACAAAATTACAACAGAACATTCTTTTCGAAAAAAATTAACATATTCCTTGACAGTTACAAATATAACCGATATACTTCATATTAATTTCAAAAGAAAATATATTCTAAATATTACAATGTGTTGAATAGGAGTAGTAAGGTCATGTATTTGTACAGAGAGCTATGGGTTGGTGTGACATAGTCAAATGACATCCTGAACTCGCCTAGGAGCAGTAAGGTGGAACGGAATTACATTCTTAGTAAATCTTAACGGTTAACCTTCGATATTAGGTTTGTAATCAAACGATTACTACTAAGGTGGATTCATAATGGAATCAATAAGGGTGGTACCGCGTTAAGTAAATGGCTTAGCGTCTCTTTATATAGAGATGCTAGGCCATTTTTTTATTATATGGAAGAAGAAATGGAGGGTTTATTTGAATAGGTTTATAAAATTTATTTATTTATATAAAAAGATTTAATTAGGAGGAAAATGAGATGAAACAGACGGAGCAATGGACTTCGAAATTAGGTTTTATAATGGCGGCAGCCGGATCAGCAATTGGACTTGGTGCGATATGGAAGTTCCCTTATATCGCTGGGAAGAGTGGGGGAGGAGCATTCTTTTTAATATTTATATTATTTACTGTTTTAATTGGACTACCGCTACTTATAGCTGAATTTATGATTGGACGCAGTACGCAGAAACAAGCAGTTGGAGCATTTAAAAGCATCGCACCAAATACAGGATGGCATTGGATTGGACGCCTTGGTGTTGGAACGTGTTTTATACTACTTTCATTTTATAGTGTTGTAGGTGGATGGGTATTAATTTATTTATTCAGAGGAATAACTGGACAACTGATTACGCCAGGACAAAATTACGGCACATTATTTACTGAAACAATTGGGAATCCTGCTTGGGCTATTATGGGACATTTCGCTTTTATGTTCATTACGATATGGGTTGTATCAAAGGGTGTACAAAACGGAATTGAAAAAGCAAGTAAATATATGTTGCCAGCATTGTTCGTTTTATTTGTCGCTCTTATTATTCGTTCGTTAACACTTGATGATGCAATGAAAGGTGTGAAGTTTTTCTTACAACCAGATTTCTCAAAGATTACTTCGGAAAGTATTTTGTTCGCAATGGGGCAATCATTCTTTGCAATTAGTATCGGGATTTCAATTATGGTTACGTATAGTTCCTATTTAAATAAAAAAGAAAGTTTACCAAAATCAGCAATAACAATTGTTGGATTAAATTTATTTGTTTCATTATTTGCAGGTCTTGCTATTTTTCCAGCCGTATTTTCATTAGGAATGGAGCCAACAGAAGGACCTGGATTACTATTTATCGTATTACCATCTGTATTTAGTCAAATCCCATTCGGTGGATTTTTCTTAACAGTATTTCTTGCACTATTTACATTTGCGACATTAACATCAGCATTTTCTCTACTAGAAACTGTTGTTTCAGCATTAGCAAATGGTGAACAAGAAAAGAGAACGAAATTATCATGGCTGATCGGTTTCGGCATTTTCTTAGTAGGTATACCATCAGCGTTATCATTTGGAGTATGGAGTGATATTACGATTTTCGGAAAGAATATTTTTGATGCAGTAGACTTCTTATCTAGTAATATATTAATGCCACTTGGAGCACTATTTATTAGTATTTTCGTTTCATTCAAAATGGAGAAGAAGGTACTAGAAGCAGAGTTTTTTGTAGGTGGAAATTATGGAAAGAAAGTATTTACTTGTTGGGCATTTTTACTTCGATTTGTAGCACCACTTGCAATAATTATCGTCTTCTTAAATGTAATAGGGATTATTTAACAATAAATGTTATAATATTCAGTAAAAAGAAGAAGGTGATGTTTATGGCGAATTTGATAGAAACAGGAGAGTATATGCATGTTAGAGGGAAAAAGCTATACGTTGAAACACATGGAAATCCTAAAAATAAGCCAGTCTTATACTTGCATGGTGGTCCAGGAGAGAGTTGTTATGATTTTTCATTTCACCAAGCGGAACGTTTAAAAGATTCTTTATATGTAATTATGATAGATCAAAGAGGTGTTTGTCGTTCAGAAAAAATTACTGAAGACGAAGCTTTTGGATTAAATGATTTGATTGAAGACTGTGAGGAATTAAAAAAAGTATTACAAATTGAGAAGTGGTCTATAATTGGACATTCTTTCGGTGGATATGTAGCATTGCTTTATGCGTCGATATATCCAAGTTCAATAGAGAAAATAATATTTGAAGGACCAACTTTTGATTTTGCATTAACAAGTAGAGCTTTGTTGCAAAAGACAGGGCATTTATTAAAAAAGTATGGAAAAGAAGAAGTAGCAGAAGAGTCTCTTGCTTATTCATCTAGCGATGCTAGTTCAGAAGAGTTGTTAGAAGCTTATATAAGATTAAGCGCTGAATTAGAAGAAAAAAGAATGGAGATTTACAATAATAAGGAAGATAGGACAGATGAGAGTTTATACAGTGATGAAGAGTGGGAAATATTTTCAAATCGCTCTAAAATTCACTTTGATAGATTAAAATTAGAAGGAGCATGTCATACATCATTATTATCAAAAATAAAAGATGTACAAAATCTAATGTTATTAATAGTAGGAAAACATGATGTAGTAACGTGTGAAGAACAAATTAAAACATTTAATAAAGATGCCCGAAACGGCAAGTATATCGTATTTGAAGAGAGCGGTCATTCACCTCATTATGAGGAAGCAGATAGATTTGCAGAAACAGTCATACATTTTTTGAAATGAAGAAAAGGGTGCTTCTATAAATGAGCGGCACCCTTTCTAAATTTCTGGATATGTGATTGTGATGCTAGGCCACTTACTTTGCCAATTCTTTTTTATAACTCTGTTTTTGTACATATGTAATCGTTCTTTCGATTCAAGAAAATGAGCTGTTGGTTTCACTTGTAAGGAAAGGACATCTTCAATACCACATGGGGCTGCTAAGATAACGTTGTTTAGTTCATCAAGTGTAACTCCTAAAGCCGTTGCTGTTTCAGGGAATTTAGATATAGCATTAACAGAAGAAGAATATGGTGGCATATTATTCACTACATGCATACGAGCTTGATTTTTTACAGACCAAGGGATAGTAGCATCAATATTCATTAATTTCGTTTCTAATGATTGTTCGTATATCTCATCTTGATGTAGACTATCATAATAAATCACATCAACATCAGGCATAGCCGTTTTAGCTTCATAGTCATGTAAAGTATCCCAAATTTTAGAACGAACAAATCCGGCACAAATCCACCAATCAGGTAGCTCTAGTGATTTTGCCATTTGTAATACATTCATCATCCATTCGTCGTTTTCTATTAAGCGAATGATATCTTGTTCTGTTTGTATAGTCATTTGTT
The DNA here is from genome assembly GCF_051917185.1 of Bacillus cereus group sp. MYBK108-1. Lineage (NCBI taxonomy): Bacteria > Bacillati > Bacillota > Bacilli > Caryophanales > Bacillaceae > Bacillus > Bacillus cereus group sp. MYBK108-1. The sequence continues at coordinate 165,643 of NZ_JBQAHZ010000009.1, read as the reverse complement.
ATCTCACCTGCTTTTTTTTAGAGAGTAAATTTAATTCATAAGCTTTATAATCCATGTAATCCAGTAAGCACCTGGTATGAATAACAGTTGAGCAAGTAATGTACCAAAAAGTCTAGAAATCATTAGCCAAGCATACATTTTACTCATTGCTTCAGCACCTTCTTCTGATTGAAGAGCTCGCTCTGTTAAAAGAGCAATACGTGGATCTAGTAGCACTGTTAATAAAATAGTAGCAAAACCATTAATAAGACCAGAAGCTGTAGTGGCTTTTGTTGCGAAAGCTGGAATTAAAAAAGAAGCATATAGTGCGGAAAGAACTCCCGCTGTATAAATAGCAGTAGCAAACATGTTAATAAGCATAATACGCTTTGGAATACCACCGATACGCAGTCTATGAATCATTTCTAACTTTGGAAAACGGACATATTTTTTTGTGTACTTTAATTTTTGAATGTTATTCGTTTTCATCATTCGAATGAAAGAACCGTCTGTTTCAAAGTTTTGAATGACATATCCAAATAATTTTGTCAAAGTTGGATAAAGAATGATCGCGATTAATGTACCGATAGAAGCCGATAATAGTACGAGTCGTATAATATGCTCTAAATTAATAGAAGAATCTAGTTTTGCTTCATCGACAATACCACCGATTAAAAAGGCTTGTAGTAAGTTTGATGTTCTTGAAATAAGTAACACCATTCCTACAACAGACAAGGCAACCGCAATCTTCTTTAAACGTACTCCAGCTAATCGAATACTATAAGAGCTTGTTTCAACTGCGTGGATCACAATTGTGAAAGCCATTATAAAAATTAACGTAATTGACATTTGTTTCACCAGTTTCTATTAAAATAATTGTAACTTTTTTACTGTATCATATCTATCGTATTTTGTAACTGAAAGTATGTGACATATGGAAATTGATTTTTCGAAAAAATAGATAATAATAGTATAATAGGGAGAAGTGGAAGAGATGTTAGCAGTTATTTATACAGCAAATTAAGTGGAGGAATGAAGCATGTATAAAACATTTCTATTTGATTTAGATGGAACTTTAACGGATCCGAAAGAAGGGATTGTAAACTCGGTTTTATATGCATTAAAAAAAGTAGGAATTGAAGAAGTACATATAAGTGAGTTAGATTCATTTATAGGTCCTCCTATTCAGCAATCATTCATAGAGAGATATAATATGAGTGAAGGAGAGGTTGAACGTGCTGTTTTTTACTTCCGTGAGTATTTAAAGCAGCGTGGATTGTTTGAAAATAATGTATACGAGGGGATTCTGAAGCTCTTGCAACAATTAAAAAGTTCAGGGAATCGCATATTTGTAGCAACTTCAAAGCCCACTGTATTTGCGAAACAAGTTATAGAGCATTTTCAATTAACGAATTATTTCGAAGACATCATTGGAAGTAATTTAGATGGTACGAGAATAAAAAAAAAAGAAATAATTGCTCATATTTTACAAAAAAATGAAGAACTAAATAAAGAAGAAATGATAATGATTGGTGATAGAAAGCACGATATAATAGGTGCAAATCAGAATGGAATTGCTTCAATTGGTGTTTTATATGGCTATGGCTGTGAAAAAGAACTGACTGAAGTTAGTGCGACCTACATAGTGAAAGATGTTGAAGAACTGTATCATTTTTGTGTAGAGAAAAATTTAATACAGCAGTAAATATAGATTCTAGCAATCCCTTTATAACGTATGACGATGAATTCGTTTCTGTTTAAAGGGATTTTTCATATGTAATCGAATAATTATAATTAGACATTTTTAGCATAAAAATTTGTATGAATAAGAGGAGGGATGTCAGAATTAAAAGGTTAGTAGAAATTTATCAATAAAATTTAGAATATTCTGTTTAATGGAGGGGTAAAATTGGAGTTAGTTATTATATTATTAGCACTAAGTTTACTTATGTTCGTAGCATACAGAGGTTTTTCTGTTATTTTATTCGCGCCGATATTTGCATTATTTGCAGTATTTTTGACAGAACCTAGTTATGTATTACCTTTCTTTTCTAATATCTTTATGGAGAAAATGGTTGGATTTATAAAATTATATTTTCCTGTGTTTTTATTAGGAGCAATATTTGGAAAAGTAGTGGAAATGTCAGGAATTGCAGATTCTATCGCAAAAACAATTATTGAGTTAGTTGGTGAAAAACGTACTATATTAGCGATTGTATTAATGGGGGCTATTTTAACGTATAGTGGTGTTAGTGTGTATGTAGTAGTGTTTGCTGTTTATCCGTTCGCAGCTAAGTTGTTTCGACAAGCTAATATTCCAAAGCGTTTAATCCCTGGAACGATTGTTCTTGGAGCAGTAACGTTTACAATGGATGCGTTACCTGGATCACCACAAATTCAAAATGTAATACCTACAACATTTTTTAAAACGGATATTTATGCTGCACCGATACTTGGGATTGTAGGAGCAATTTTTGTTCTTACAGTAGGTTTACTATATTTAGAGAGTAGACGTAAGAAGGCAAAAGCGGCAGGTGAAGGATACTTTGGTTTTAATGATGGAAATACTGAAATGGCAGCATCTTTGCAAGTAGAACAAAAAAATATGCCATTAATTAATAACATTGAAATCACAAGAGCACAACAACTTATTGCATTTATACCACTTATTTTAGTAGGTGTAATGAATAAAGTGTTTACTATTATGATACCGAAGTGGTATCCAAGCGGTTTTGATTTTTCTGCAATTGGTATGAAAGCATTTGGAAAAGTAGAATTAAGTGCAGTAGTAGGAATTTGGTCTGTAGAATTGGCACTTATTATAGGGATCTTAACAACGTTATTATTATATTGGAAGCGAGTAGTAACAGGTTTCCAAGCTGGATTGAATACAAGTATTGGTGGAGCGCTACTTGCAACGATGAATACAGGAGCTGAGTTTGGATTCGGTGGTGTCATTGCAGCACTTCCAGGTTTCGCAATTATGAGAGATGGCATCTCTGCTACTTTCACAAATCCGTTAGTGAATGGTGCAGTAACGACGAATATTTTAGCTGGAATTACAGGCTCGGCATCAGGAGGAATGGGAATAGTATTAAGTGCAATGGGAGATAAATTTATTGCAGCGGCCAATCAATTTGATATTCCATTAGAAGTTATGCACCGTATCGTATCAATGGCATCAGGAGGAATGGATACACTACCACATAACGGGGCTATTATTACTATTCTTACAGTAACAGGACTAACACATAAACAGTCATATAAAGATATATTTGCTATTACAATTTTGAAAACGGTTGCTGTATTTTTAGTTATCGCATTCTATACTTTAACAGGACTCTATTAAAAAATTTGGATCGTAAAGATTCATCAAATCGATAATTTATGTTATAAAATATTAATTAGGATAAGAAGGGGTGGGGGACTTGCAAGAGGTTTCTGAGTTTCGTATGCCAAAGTCGGTATTATATGGAAGGAATTCGCTTGAAAAACTGGGAGAACAATCAAAAAAGTTAGGGAAAAGAGCTTTTATAGTTACTGATACAATTATGGAGAAATTAGGATATGTTGAAAAGTGTATGCAACAACTAAATAAGAAAGGTATTACTGTTAGTACATATAATAAAGTGGATGCTGAGCCTACAAATATACACGTATTAGAAGCGTTATCTCTTTGTAAAGAGGAAAAGTGCGATTTTATTATCGGTATTGGTGGTGGAAGTTGTATTGATGCTGCGAAAGCGGTAGCGGTTTTATATACAAATGGTGGAGAAGTTGAGGATTATGTCCAAAAGGATATTAAAATAGAAAACAATCCACTACCACTTATTGCAATTCCAACAACTTCTGGTACTGGATCGGAAGTTACAAGTGTAGCAGTAATTACGAATAAAAAAACAGATGTAAAAATGATGATGAAGCATCCTAGTTTTATACCGAAAGTAGCAATTATAGATCCAGTTTTGACAAGTTCGTTACCCCCACAAATTACGGCAGCAACAGGAATAGATGCGTTATGTCATGCGATTGAAGCGTATATTTCTAAATTTTCACAACCACTTACAGATGTACTTGCTCTTTCAGCTATTGAAAGTATTATGAAATATTTACGTATAGCATATGAAGATGGACGTAATATGGAGGCAAGAGAAGCGATGATGATTGCTTCCTTACAAGCTGGAATTGCATTTTCTAATGCATCAGTTACATTAGTTCATGGAATGTCAAGGCCAGTGGGAGCATTATTTCATGTACCGCATGGAATATCAAATGCCATACTATTACCTACAGTGTTAGATTTTACAAAAACAAGTGCAATGAAAAGGTTAGCAAAAATTGGACGTAGTTTAAATAAGGATTTGTATTCGAATTCTGATGAGGAAGTAGCAGACTACACACTTGGTGAAATAAAAAAACTTTGCTTTGATCTTCGTATTCCAAATTTAAAAGAATACGGAATCGATGAAATTGAATTTGAAAATGCTATTTCTAAAATGGCATCAGATGCAATTGAAAGTGGTAGCCCAGCTAATAACCCACGTGTTCCATCATATGATGAAATCAAAGAGCTGTATCGAGAGTGTTTTAATTATAAGTATAAAGAATTTATAAAAACATCAGATTATTAATTTCAGAATATTCTATAAAAATTCCCTTGGAAATGAAAGCAGAATTATTCTTTATTATTTCCATATTTCCGTTAAAACAAGACTTTATATTCCAAACTTAAAGTCTTGTTTTATTATGTATAATATACACAATAAAACGTTGTTATTAGTTTTATAAAAATAGTTTAGGTAGGTGTTTATATGAAAACGATAGGTCTTATAGGTGGCATGAGTTGGGAATCAACTTCTGAATATTATCGAATTATTAATGAAGAAATAAAAGAGAGATTAGGAGGGCTACATTCAGCAAAATGTTTGATTAATAGTGTGGATTTTGAAGAGATTGAACGATGTCAGTCTAGCGGAGATTGGGATGGTGCTGGAGAAATTCTAGGGAATGCGGCATATTCATTACAAAAGGGAGGAGCAGACTTTATAATCATTTGTACAAATACAATGCATAAGGTAGTTGAAAAAATAAAGGAGAAAATTGATATTCCAGTCTTACATATTGCTGATGCAACTGCAAAAGAAATTAAAAGAAAAGACATTCAAAAGGTTGGTCTGCTTGGAACTAAATATACAATGGAGCAAGATTTCTATAAGTCACGTATTGAAGAGCATGATATAAAAGTAATAGTACCATCAGGAACAAATAGAGAAAAAGTAAACGAAGTAATATATACAGAATTATGTTTAGGAAAAATAGTAGTTCAATCTAGAGAGTATTATAAAAGGGTTATAGAAGAATTAGTACAAGAAGGAGCACAAGGAATTATATTAGGTTGTACGGAAATAGGTTTATTAATAAAGCAAGAAAACGTATCAGTCCCGATATTTGATACGACCCATATACATGCAATTGAAGCAGTCAAGGTAGCTTTAGATAAATAGATAATAATTATATTATGTAAACTTAATTCGTATATCTGGAAAACATTCAGAAAATACTTTATAATGTAAGTGGTTACATTTAAGGGGGAATGCGTATGTTTTCAGTTCAACCAATCGCATTTGTACATAATGAAAGAAAGGAAATAAAAGATGATGAGTGGGGAGAAGTAAGATCCCGTATAACTTTAACTGAAATGTATGCAGAAAAAAGTATACAAGGGATTGAAGATTTTTCTCATATTGAAGTTGTTTTTTATTTTCATAAAGTAACTGACGAGCAAATTCAGTATTTTGCTAGACATCCTAGAAATAATAAGGATTATCCTGAAGTAGGTATTTTTGCACAGCGCGGGAAAAATCGTCCGAATCGCATAGGTGTAACAATTGTAAAGGTGATCAAAAGAGAAGGTAAATCAATTATTGTTGAGGGATTAGATGCTATTGATGGCACTCCTATATTGGATATAAAACCAATAATGAAAGAGTTTATGCCGACAGAAGAAATACACCAGCCTAAATGGGCAACGGATATAATGAGACAGTATTGGAAGGGGAATGGAGTAAAATGAGAATATATGAGGCAACAATTGCAGATTTAGATGGACTGGCATCAGTTTTTAATAACTATCGCATGTTTTATAGACAAGATTCTGATTTAGAAGGGGCAAAAGTATTTTTACGAAATCGAATTGAGAGAAAAGAGTCCGTTATTTTCGTAGCAGTTGAAAATGGCGAATATATTGGATTCACGCAACTATATCCATCATTTTCTTCCATTTCAATGAAAGAATTATGGATTTTAAATGATTTATTTGTACAAGCGGCGAAGCGTGGAGCCGGAACAGGTAAAAAATTATTAGAAGCTGCTAAAGAATACGCATTAGAAAATGGAGCAAAAGGTGTAAAATTGCAAACAGAGATTGATAATTTATCAGCACAACGATTATACGCTGAAAATGGCTATTTGAGAGATAATCGTTATTTCCATTACGAATTAACGTTTTAAAAAATTAAGTTGAAAGAGGCATTTTCAAGAAAAAGAATTTCTTTGTAATGAGAAATTCTTTTTTATTTTTGCCTAAATTAAAAAACATGACAAAAATAAAACGATATTTATTTATTGTTAAACAATAAATGTTGTGATAAAATTATGTTGCCATTAAATAAGTGAGGTATTGTAAATGAATCTTAAACGAAGTTCAACAATGTTCTTAAAAGTAATTATTTTTCTTGCTGGAATTTCAGTGCTTGCTTTATGCATATTTTTAGTGCCGGAAATGGCGGATTTCACAGCGAATTTGTATCCTAACATTGCTCCGATAAAATATCTTGTTTTCATTGTAATGTATGGAGCAGCTGTGCCTTTTTACGTTGCTCTTTATCAGGCTTTCAATCTTTTACAGTACATTGATGAGAACACAGCGTTCTCGGAATTATCAGTAAAGGCGTTAAAGAATATAAAGCGCTGTACAATTACAATCAGTGGTTTGTATGTATTAAGTTTGCCACTTTTTCATTTTATAGCGAAAAAAATGGATCCTCCTATTGGGTTAGTGGGACTCATTATCGTTTTTGCTTCGCTCGTTATCGCCGTTTTTGCTACTATCCTCCAACGACTTCTACAAGAGGCAATTCACATAAAATCAGAAAATGATTTGACGGTCTGAGGCGGCGGATATGACAATCATTATTAATATTGACGTCATGTTAGCAAAACGAAAAATGAGTGTAACGGAGCTTTCGGAGAAGGTTGGAATTACGATGGCGAATCTTTCTATTTTGAAAAATGGGAAAGCAAAAGCGGTTCGTTTTTCAACATTAGAAGCGATATGTAAAGCTTTGGAGTGTCAGCCAGGGGATATTTTGGAGTATAAAAACGATGAGAATACTCAATAAAAACAGATAACAAATGTAAATAATAGAAGTCAATAAAGAAGGGATAGCCACTAAGCTATTCCTTCTTTACGTTAATTGCTGTTACTAATAAAAAATATAATTTGAATTGCAATGTTTGCGTATCAAAAGGGAACTTGCTACCTTTTGAGGTGATCCGTTTTGTGGAATACAATTATTTGCCAAAAAGGCTATTTTAACTATGTTTTAAATTATTTCGTGTGAATCAAAATTTTCATTTGTATTATAGTTGATTTAAAACCCAGTTTGTTGCATCTTCAAAGTTATCTGCAATGTAGTTTGGTTCAATATGTGCCCATTTGTCTCGGTACGTATGCAAAGCATCATACCCAGCGCCTGTTCGGACTAGAATCGTAGTCGCATTTACTTTTGCTCCTGCAACAATATCAGTCCAACGATCACCAACTACAGCACATTGTGTTAAATTAAGTCCATGTTTTTTTGCTGCTTTAAGCAGCATGCCTGTACTTGGTTTACGGCATTCACAACCATCACCGTGTTTATGAGGACATACATAAATATCATCAAAACCGAAGCCTTCTAATTCTTGTACAAAATCGGCTACAGTTGCTATTCCATCTGCGATACCGGGTTGATTTGTGAAAGAGAAAATTTTTATATTTTTAGCTTTTAGTTTTTGCAAGGATGTTTTTGTGAATGGAAATAATGTAAAAGATCCTGGATAATGTATTGTAGTGTCACCACCAATTGTACCGTCACGATCAATGAAAATTGCATTAATGTTTGTCATTGTTATAGTCCCTTCACTTTATAAAGTAGTTTAAAAATATTTTACAAATCGGTAGCCATTTACTTCATAACCTAATTTTTTGTAAAAAGGATGAGCTTCTACTCTTTTTGTTCCACTAACTAGCCATGTGCCAATGCAATTATGTTTCTTTGCTAATTGCTCGGCATAATCCATCAAAACTTGTCCAATGCCTTTCCGTCGTATGTTAGAATCAACGCTAATAATTGAAATCTCTCCATAACGTGTTACATCTTCTAAATTTTCACGTATACGAAATCCAAGTAATCCAAATATAGCTTTTTCTTCCTCGTAAACATATAAAAAATCAAACGGACTCATTTGTACGAATTGTAGGCGGTTGTTCATATCTTCATAGGAAATAGAGGAACCTTTTAATTCTTTCGTTAAAGAACAAAGTGCGTCTATATCATCTATCGTTGCTTCACGAATTTGAAAAGACATATTATCAACTCCAATAAAATGTAATCAAACATTTAATATTCTGTTAAAAAATGTTTTTTCCTGCTATGAAAATAAATATTTTATAATGATATATAGATAGTTATATGTTATTCTTTTCCTTGATTGTATTGGAAATGGAAAGAAGGGGAATGCATGTTAAAAGTAAATATCCGCTCAGCTGGATATGAAATAGGCGAAAAAACAATTCATGATATAGCTTTTTCTATCGAAAAAGGTGAACTAGTTGCTCTTATTGGAGCAAATGGTGCTGGGAAGAGTACGACGATTAAAACGATACTCGGATTACTTGTAAATATGGACGGTGAAATATCATTCGGTGAAAAGAAAAATCCATATGCATACGTACCAGAACATCCAACATACTATGATTACTTGACGCTCTGGGAACATATTGAATTATTAATGGAAGCTCGTGGAAGTGAAATGGGAAGTTGGGAAGAACGAGCGGAACAATTATTACATACTTTTCGAATGAATAAGCATAAACATGAGTATTTATCAAAGTTTTCAAAAGGCATGAAACAAAAATCTATGCTAATATTGGCGTTTTTAACTGAGCCAGATTTTTATATCATTGACGAACCTTTTATCGGTTTAGATCCAGTAGCTACGAAAGAGTTTTTAAATTATTTATATAAAGAAAAAGAGCGCGGGGCAGGAATTATACTTTGTACGCACGTATTAGATACTGCTGAAAAAATTTGTGAAAGATTTTTACTCATTTCACAAGGTACATTAGTCGCAGATGGACATTTAGAATCTATTCAAATATTAGCGGAAATGCCGGGTAGTTCATTATTAGACTGCTTTGATGTAATTGTAAGGCGTGAACAACATGATTAAACAACAATTTTATAAGAGATTACGCCATGAACTTGAGCGGAAATGGAAGTCTATACGTTCGGTAACAGATTGGACAGTCGCATTATATATTATTATTCCAGCACTTATATTTATGGGAATCTATTATCGATCGCTATGGATAAATGAATTATCAACGGAAGAGACGATTTATTTCGGATTAGGATTACTCGCATTTTATCTAGTAACATATCCAAGAGGAGTTCGTTCATTTTTTGAGCAAGCGGATAGTTTATTTTTAATTTCGTATGCAACACATATGCGAAAATTAGTCCAGTATGGCATGATGTACACATTTGTTCGAATAGCGATAACGAATATAATAGTAGTCGTTATTATGTTACCAGTGTTGATGAAAAGTATCGAAGTAACAGAGATACAAGTCCTATTATTTTGGGTATTCTTTACTATATTTCGATTTATGTTGTCGTTGTTAACGAGATTTGTTCATGTACATGTGGGGAAACGATGGGTTTTATGGATTGTAAAAAATGTAGTATTTTCTATGAGCGTGTCCTTTTTTGGAATTAGTTTATTTTTTATTTATAAAAATCCGTTGTATTCAATTCTATTTATCGGTCTAGTAATTTTCTTAAGTAGTGTATTAGTAAAAGAGAAAATGAATTATAAAAAGTTCTTTTTTAAAGAAATCGAGAAAGAAAAGGAGGAAAGCATGCGCTGGACGAGCGGAATTATGCAAGTTGGTGGTCATGCGGCTAAACCGAGTAGTTCGAATAAAAAACCGTGGATGTTTCCGCGCTCTAAAAGACTTTTAGGGAAAAAAGCTGATTCTCGTATTGTCGAATCTTTTTTGAAAGAATTTTTCCGTACAAGTACTGCACGAATATTTTATATTCAAATTATATGTATCAGTACTGCAAGTATAATTATGACTCCAAGGTGGATTGCAGCTATTGTTCTCGTATTTGCTGTAGTTGCAATTTCTCGCTATGCACGTGATTATTGGAATGAATTTACGAATAAGATGTTTCTTCGTTTATATTGTGATGAAGGGAAATTACTATTGTTAAGATGGAAGGCAGATCGTTATTTATTACTACCAGCAATACTTTTATATGGAATAGTTATACTTTCACAGTTTTATTTATTGCCAGCTGTGGTAGGCAGCGTTGTTTTTATTTTATTAATTGTATGGATTGTATTTGTACCATTAAAAAAGAGCCATTGACGGCTCTTTTTCTAGTCTGTAACACATTGATAAATAAAATATACTAAAACGAGTATACTTGCGGCGGAATACATGACATCTAAAGTCATCTAATCGCCTCCTTATTGTTGTTGTATTTTTATTGTATGAAATCTTACAATTTCATATTCAAGTGAAAAATATGTGAACGTTAACAAAATTGTAAAGTGCAAAAATTACAATCATTTTGTATAATAGAAGAAACCACCGTTATATAAAAAATAATGAGTGAAAGGGGAGGGAACATAAATGCCAAATTGGTTTAGAAAAACCTTAGTCGCATTAATTACCGTGTTTACATTTGGTTTAGTGACGCCTCCTTCCATATTACTTGATAATGCCAAAGCTGCGGACAAGCCTACGAGCACAGCTGGGCAACAAAGTTTGGAGAGCACGTCCTATACATATGAAGAAACGAATGACAGGTTAACCACCGATACTTTTATTACTTATGCAATGCAAGAAGCAGAGAAGCAGTCGATGCAAAAGTTTGGTACTAAAATTGGTCCAGTAATTGAAGATGAGTTTAAAGATGTAATATTACCGAAAATTGAAGAGGCAATTGCTGAGCTTGCTAGTGATGTACCAGAAGATTCACTACAATCATTAGCGATTTCTCAAAAACCAGCTGGTGGAAATAATGAGAAGATTTTTCACGTCTACGATACGAAATCTGGAAATGATTTATTGCGTTTCCATGTAAGAAGAGATCATCCACCGCAAGATGGTTATTATTTTAATTTCCATTACCACCGTTTTGATGATGGATACTCTGGACATCATGAGTTAGGAAATATTTATTGGAATACGAATGTACCACCGAAATGGTTGTCTTAAAAAGAACAAGAGAAAATCTTGTTCTTTTTTATTTTTATAGAAGGGACAGACAACTATGTTGTTGAATAACATAGGTTTAGAAAAAAGAAGCAAAGGGAGTATGGGAATGCAAAAATATATTGTTTTTGACTTTGATGGCACATTAGTAGATTCACAAAATATATTTGTACCGATTTATAATCAACTTGCTGAAAAACATGGGTATAAAGCAGTAAAGGAAGACGAAATTGAACATTTACGTAAATTAACGATGCCAGAGAGATGTAAACAACTTAATGTACCACTGTATAAACTACCGATATTAGCGTTGGAATTTTATAAATTATATCAGCCTGCTATAAAAAATCTCGTTTTGTTCCATGGGATGAAAGAAGTATTAGATGAACTACATAAAAAAGGCTACGGAATTGCAGTCATATCATCGAACTCAGAAGAGCATATTCGGGCGTTTTTACACAAGAATGGTATCGAAAATATTCAAGAAGTGTATTGTTCTAAAAATTTGTTTGGTAAAGATAAAATGATAAAAAGATTTTTGAAATCAAAAAAAATAACAGAGAAAGATATGTTATATGTCGGTGATGAACAGCGAGACGTAGCAGCGTGTAAAAAGGCTGGAGTGAACGTAATTTGGGTATCTTGGGGATATGATGTTATTGAAACAGTGAAAAAAGATGCACCAGATTACATGGTTCATAAGCCGATGGAAATTGTGCAAGTAGTACAAGGAGCGTATTCTTAATATGAATACACTGCGAGCAGGCATTCATCATATTGAATTTTGGGTAGCAAATTTAGAGGAATCCATTTCTTTTTATAATAAGTTGTTTTCCATAATTGGGTGGAGAAAGTTAAATGAAATAGCATATAGCACAGGAGAAAGTGAAATATACTTTAAAGAAGTAGATGAGGAAATTGTAAGGACGTTAGGGCCTAGACATATTTGTTATCAAGCTATTCATAGAGAAGTAGTTGAGGAAGTAGCAGATTTTCTTTCTAGTACGAAAGTGAAGGTAATACGTGGTCCAATTGAAATGAATCATTATTCGGAAGGTTACTATACGATTGATTTTTACGATCCGAATGGATTTATTGTAGAAGTTGCCTATACACCAAATGCAGAAATGTAAGGGGAATAGATATGAAGATAATTACAGCATGGCAAAACAATATACAAATAGTAAAAAATGCAGTGGATATTAAAGAAATTTCTAAAGGTTTTTCACCTGATAAGAAATATATAATTACGAGTGCGAATAATGATAAATATTTATTGCGGACAGGCGATATAAAAGAGTATGAAAGAAAGAAAATAGAGTTTCAAATTTTAAATGAAATGCAAAATCGTAGTGTGCAAGCACAAAAACCAATTGAAATAGGTTTGTTGGCAGAAGAAGGTTTATGCTATGGCATCTTTTCGTATTTAGAAGGGGAAGATGCGAAGAAGTTATTGCCTACGTATTCACCAAAAGAACAATATGATATTGGTATAGAGGCAGGGAAAGATTTAGCAAAAATGCATACATATGAAGCACCTAATAATATACTTCCATGGTATGAAAGAGCAATGAAAAAACATAGTAAATATTTAGAGGCATATAAAACATGTGGAATAAACATAAAAAATGATGATAAAATCATAAAGTTTATTGAAGAAAATGAAATATCTTTAAAGAACCGCCCCAATCGATTTCAACACGATGATTTTCATTTAGAAAATATAATTGTACGGGATGGAAAATATGTAGGTGTTGTTGATTTTAATGGCTACGACTGGGGCGACCCACTTCATGATTTTGTGAAAATTGCACTGTTTGCAAGGGACATTAGTATTCCGTATTCAATCGGACAAATAGAAGGATACTTTAATAGAAAAATACCAGAGGAATTCTGGAAATTATACACGGTGTACGTTGGTATGACAGTTTTCTCCTCAGTTGTCTGGACATTACGAGCAGCGCCGCATATGTTAGATGATATGTTAGAGCGCCTTACTATAGTTTTAGAGGATCATAATAACTTTGAGTTATCGAAGCCAATTTGGTTTCAACCAGATAAGATTGATATGAAATAGAAAAGGTAGGTGTGATTCGCACCTACCTTTATTTTTTACCATCAAAATACTTATTTAATTTTCTTAAATGTAAGCGGCTGAGTACTTAATGTAGCTGGTACATGTAACTGAAGGGATGGGAATTCACCACTTACATTCATTTCATAAGCGAATAATAAGCTCATTTTCATTTGGAATAAGTCAACTTTTGCAGAGAAGATGTCGTAATGATGATGCCCTAATTGAATATCCATTTCCATAAATTGTACATATAACGAATCATCTCGTTTGTATACTTGTAATGTTCCGTATGCAGGATGTTCAAAAGTACCAGTATAATCCTCTAACTTGTGCGAAGGTGTAGTCCCTTTAATTTGTTCAGGGAGGGATTCAGTTGCTTCTTTCATCATTTCCTTCATTTTTTTAGTATCTTCTACAGCACGTTTATGCCAATCAATGGATTCTAATTCAAGTAGTTCGTCATAAATTTGATTAGCGAGATAAGTAGGAAGTAATGTTCCTCCAGCATTCGTTAAAATGACAAGGCCTATGTTTTCTGTTGGTATGAATGAAACAAGCGCTGAAAATCCATCGATATTACCGCCATGATGAATCACTTTTTTACCACGATAAGCGCTAATAAACCAACCAAGACCGTAACTATTTAATGGAGATTCAGGGAGTGATAAAACCGGTTGGTCTGGAATTGAATTGTGTGGTGTATACATTTGTTGTAATAATTCAGAGGAGATTAATTCATGATCTCCAAATTTTCCTTCATTTAAGTGGAGAAGTACCCAATTTGCCATATCTTCAATTGTGGAATTAATACACCCAGCAGCGCCAACTGTATCGATGTTACGGAATGGAACTGCTTTTATTTCACCGTCATTTTCAATGTAAGGTAAAGCGTAATCATCTGTAGTTTGTGAATCGTTAACAGAGAAGTTTGTATGTCTCATATTTAAAGGTTCTAAAATATGTTCTGTAGTGTATTGCTCCCACGTTTGATTTGTAATGTTTTCAACAATGTAGCTAATTGTTGCATACATTAAATTGTTATATAGAAATGCAGTTCGGAACGGTGCATCAAGTGGTAAATGTTTTATTTTTTCAACGAGATCTTTTCGAGATAAGGAAGAACTGTACCAAAGAGCCTCATGACGACTCACTCCAGTTCGATGAGAAGCTAAATCCCGTCCTGTAACTTGTGAGCTAGCAAGTAGTTCAGATAAAGTAAAGTTAGGTATATAGGACTGGATAGGGGTATCCCAATTAAACTTTTTTTGCTGTGCTAACAAGCTTAATGAAAGTGTGCCAAATGCTTTCGTTGAGGAACCGATTGCGAATCGAGTATTCGGTGTAACAGCCTCTTTTGTTTCTATATTACGATAGCCGAAACCTTCTGAAATAATAACTTCACCGTCTTTTATAACAGCGACAGCAGCACCAGGAACATTTAAATCCTTCATCATTTTTTCAGCCGTTGTTTGTAAAGAAGTCATAACAGGCGTTTCAATTTTAGACATACTTCTAACCTCCAAATATAAATTTTGTTCTACCGCACTATACTTTCGGTAATAGAAAATGAAAACCTTTTTATATTTGGAAAGTTAATAATTTTGTAAGAATTAGCGCAAGAAATTTTATTAATTAGGATTATTAAATTTATCATTTTTCATGTTATGATAAATTGCATATACGATTGAAAGAAGGTTTTCCTACATATGAAACATGCTGAAAATGAATACTTAAATTTATGCCGCCATGTAATGGAACATGGTACGAAGAAAGAAGACCGTACAGGGACAGGCACTGTATCTGTATTTGGATATCAAATGCGTTTTGATCTAAGTAAAGGTTTTCCTTTATTAACAACAAAGAGAGTACCGTTTCGCCTTGTAGCAAGTGAACTGCTTTGGTTTATGAAAGGTGATACAAATATTCGCTATTTATTGCAGCATAATAATAACATTTGGAATGAATGGGCTTTTAAGAGCTGGGTAGAAAGTGATGAGTATACTGGTCCTGACATGACTGATTTTGGTCTTCGCTCACAACAAGATGAAGAATTTAAAGTACAGTACGACGAGCAAATGGAATTGTTTAAAAAGAACGTTTTAGAAGATGATGAGTTCTCAAATAAATATGGTTATTTAGGAGACGTTTACGGTAAACAGTGGCGTGCTTGGAAAACGACAGCTGGTGAGACACTTGATCAATTAAAAGATGTAATTGAAATGATTAAAAAAACACCAGACTCACGTCGTTTAATCGTTTCTGCCTGGAATCCAGAAGATGTACCAAGTATGGCCTTACCGCCTTGTCATACGCTATTCCAGTTTTATGTAGCAGATGGAAAGCTTTCTTGTCAGTTATATCAAAGAAGTGGTGACATATTCCTTGGAATTCCATTTAACATTGCAAGTTACTCACTACTAACACACTTAATTGCACATGAATGCGGACTTGAAGTGGGAGAATTTGTTCATACAATTGGTGATGCACACATTTATACAAATCATTTTGAACAAGTAGAAAAGCAATTGGCACGTGAACCACGTCCATTCCCGAAACTTACATTAAATCCAGATGTGAAATCTGTTTTCGATTTTGAAATGGAAGATTTAACGATTGAAGGATACGATCCGCATCCAGCAATTAAAGCACCGGTTGCAGTATAATTGTAGAGGAGATGAAAAAATGATTGTTTCATTTATGGTCGCTATGGACGAAAATAGAGTAATTGGTAAAGATAATAATTTACCTTGGCGTTTACCGAGTGAATTACAATACGTGAAGAAAACAACGATGGGTCACCCGCTTATTATGGGAAGAAAGAACTATGAAGCGATTGGTAGACCACTGCCTGGAAGACGTAATATTATTGTAACTCGTAATGAAGGGTATCATGTTGAAGGTTGTGAAGTTGTTCATTCTGTAGAAGAAGTGTTTGAACTATGTAAAAATGAAGAAGAGATTTTTATTTTTGGTGGAGCGCAAATTTACGACCTCTTTTTACCTTATGTAGACAAGTTATATATAACAAAAATCCATCATGCATTTGAAGGAGATACATTCTTCCCAGAAATAGATATGACAAATTGGAAAGAGATTTTTGTAGAAAAAGGTTTAACGGATGAAAAAAACCCATATACGTATTATTACCATGTATATGAGAAACAACAATAATAAAAAAGATTGATGTGAGAATTCGCATCAATCTTTTTATTTATATTCACCAATATAAGTTTATAGATGAGATTCGATAGTGCTATAATGATAGGTAGCATGTAAAAATGCTAAAATTTTCAAAAGTACTAATATAGAAAGAGGAGGAGAATCGATTGAGAAAGATATGGGGGATTCTTTTTCTTTGCTTAACATTCATGTTAGTTGGATGTGGTAAAGAAGAAAAACCACAAGAAGCGTTTGATACATATGTAAAAGCGTGGAATAAACAAAAATTTGCAGATATGTATGATCAACTATCAAAAAATGCAAAAAAAGATATTTCAAAGAAAGAGTTTACTGAGAAATATGAAAAAATTTATTCTGGTATCGAAGTGAAAGACTTAAAGGTAGAAACAGGGGAAGTAAAAGAAGATAAAAAAGATGAAGGCCCTGTTCCTTTTAAAGTAAGCATGGATACAGTTGGTGGTAAAATTACATTTGGTCATGAAGCAAAGATGGTGAAAGAAAAAGATGGAGATAAAGAATCTTGGAAAATAGATTGGACTCCTGATTTTATTTTCCCAGGCATGACGAAAGATAGTAAAGTGCGTATGCAGACAACACAGCCAAAACGTGGTGAAATATACGATCGTAATGGAAAAGGTCTTGCAACGAATGGGAAAGCTTCTGAAATCGGATTGATTCCTGAAAAGTTAGGCGATACTGCTCCGCAAACGAAAGAAACAGTAGCGAAGTTATTAAATATGTCTGTAGAAGAAATTGATCAAAAATTAGCTGCTAAATGGGTAAAACCAGGGTATCTCGTACCAATTGGAATTTTGCCTGAAGGGGCAACACAAAATACGTACATTGATTTACCAGGTGTTTCAACAAAACCTGTAAATGTTCGTACATATCCGTTAGGGGAAGCGGCAGCTCATCTGACTGGTTATATTGGAAAGGTAAATGCTGAAGATTTAAAAACGCTACAAAAGAAAGGCTATCAAGCTGATGACCCAGTTGGTAAAGCTGGTTTAGAGCAAGTATTAGAGGAAAAGCTACGCGGTAAAAAAGGTGGCCGTGTCTTTGTAGAAGATGCGCAAGGAAAAGAAATTAAAAACTTGGCAAAAACAGATGCTGTTGATGGAGAAAATGTAACTTTAACTATTGATAGTGTTGTTCAAGAAAAAACGTATAATGAAATGAAGGGCGAAGCTGGTTCAAGTGCAGCAATTAATCCGAAAAGTGGAGAAACAATTGCACTAGTAAGTAGTCCAGCATATGATCCTAATATAATTGCACGAGGGACATCGAAGGCACAACGCGAAGCTTGGAATAATGATCCGAAAAAACCAATGACAAATCGCTTTACACAATTGTCGGTACCAGGTTCTGTATTTAAACCTATTACAGCTGCAATTGGTCTTGAAACGAAAACGATTGATCCAAAAGAAGAGTTGAAAATTGAAGGATTAAAATGGACAAAAGATTCTTCTTGGGGTAATTACTATGTAACGCGTGTGAAAGATGCAAATCCGATTGATCTTGATAAGGCGATGAAATACTCGGATAATATTTACTTCGCACAAGAAGCTTTGAAAATCGGAAAAGACAAGTTTATGAGTGAAGCAAAAAAATTCGGATTCGATGAGAAACTACCAATTGAATATGGATTCCCTGCTTCTAAAATTGCAAATGACGGCATTAAAAATGATATTCAAATGGCAGATACGGGATATGGACAAGGACAAGTATTAATGACTCCTCTTCATTTAGCTTTAACGTATGCGCCAATTGTAAATGATGGAACGATTCCGTCACCGTATATTATTAAAACAGATAAACAACCAAAAGCTTGGAAAGAAAATGTAATTTCTAAAGGAAATCAGGATATATTAAAAACTGCAATGACGAAAG
The DNA here is from genome assembly GCF_051917185.1 of Bacillus cereus group sp. MYBK108-1. Classification (NCBI taxonomy): domain Bacteria; kingdom Bacillati; phylum Bacillota; class Bacilli; order Caryophanales; family Bacillaceae; genus Bacillus; species Bacillus cereus group sp. MYBK108-1. Next base: position 146,963 of record NZ_JBQAHZ010000009.1, on the reverse strand, counting down.
TAATTAATGATCCAGATGGTACAGGGAAAATTGCTAAAATTGATGGTATGACTCTTGCTGGAAAAACAGGTACAGCGGAATTAAAAGTATCAAAAGAGGCCGAAGGAAAAGAACTAGGTTGGTTCGCTGCATTTGATTTAAATTCGCCAGATATGGTCATTACAATGATGATTGAAGATGTAAAAGGTAGAGGCGGAAGTAATATTCCAGCTGAAAAAGTAAAACATGTATTTCAAAAATAATATGTAATAGAAGGCTATCTCTATAGGTTGTAGAGGTAGCCTTTTTATATGAAAGAGTTTGTAATATCTGTATACTAAATTTTAAGGAAACAAAGTAAATCATTAACTTACGAAAAAAAAGTAGCTATTTTTTATTGACATTGATTAAAACTTTTTGTATTATACTTACATAAGGTAAGTTATTAACTTTTAAAAAACAAATCTTGAATTAAAGATAAAGAGAAAAAAGGGAGAGAATACAATGACAAAAGTACTATTTATCACAGCAAATCCAAATTCAGCAGAAGGTTCTTTCGGAATGGCAGTAGGGGAAGCTTTCATCGAAGCTTATAAAAACGAACATCCACAAGACGAAGTTGTAACAATTGATTTATTCAACACTACAGTACCAGCAATTGATGCAGATGTATTTGCTGCTTGGGGTAAATTTGCAGCAGGTGAAGGCTTTGAAGCTTTAACTGAAGTTCAACAACAAAAAGTAGCAGCAATGAACACAAACTTAGAAACATTTATGAATGCAGATCGTTATGTATTCGTAACTCCAATGTGGAACTTTAGCTATCCACCAGTAGTAAAAGCATACTTAGATAACGTAGCAATCGCAGGTAAAACATTCAAATATACTGAAAATGGTCCAGTCGGCTTATTAGAAGGTAAAAAAGCACTTCACATTCAAGCAACAGGTGGCGTATATTCTGAAGGAGCATACGCAGCTGTAGACTTCGGTCGTAATCACTTAAAGACTGTATTAGGATTTGTCGGTGTGAATGATACTGAATATATTGCAGTTGAAGGCATGAATGCAAACCCTGAAAAAGCACAAGAAATTAAAGAAGCAGCAATTGCTAATGCTCGTGAATTAGCAAAACGTTTCTAATATAGAATGCTTAAAAAGTCCGAACACTTGCTGTTTGGACTTTTTTTCTTCTTTTTCCTTCGTTTGTCTAGTATAATGAAGGTCGGAATGATAATAGGTGGGGGTTCTGTATGATTCAAACGTTTTTTAAAATCTTTTATTTAATTTTAATCGTAATTGCGATTACACCGAGAATGTGGCGTCTTAAAAGACAAGTAAATACGATGGCGCCAAAAGAAAAAGACAATGCTGTGTATAAAACGACAAATTGGTTTGGTAAGAAAATGGTACGTGTAGCTGGAGGGGCAGTAGAAGTGAAAGGACTTGAAAATGTTCCGAAAGACAAGCCAGTGCTAGTTGTAAGTAATCACCAAAGTAATATGGATATCCCTGTTTTACTAGGTTACTTAAATAAACCAATTGGATTCGTTTCAAAAGCAGAGATTAAAAAGTTCCCAGTTGTACCAACTTGGATGGAACTGATGAATTGTGTATTTATGGATCGTAGCGATCGTCGTCAATCTCTTCAAGCGATTAAAGATGGAATTGAACTATTAAAGAATGGACATTCTATCGTAATTTTCCCTGAAGGAACGAGAAGTAAGGGTGGCGAAGTTGGAGAGTTTAAGGCTGGTAGTTTTCATCTTGCAGTAAAGTCAGGTGTAGCAATTTTACCTGTAACGTTAGATGGTACATATAAGATGTTTGAAGCGAATGGAAATCGTATGAAGCCAGCTCATGCAACAGTAACAATTTCTAAGCCGATTACACCTGAAGATTATGCGAATATGGATATTAAAGAATTAACGAAGCATACACAGGAAGTTATTGCATCACAATTACATAAGTAATAAAAAAGGATTCAGCTTATCGTAAGCTGAATCCTTTTTATTATGCTGTAGGTAAGACATAAAAGAGTACACAGAAGAACATCATCGCACTACCACCTAAAACGAACAGGTGCCATATGGCATGGTTGAAAGGTAGCTTTTCCCAAAGGAAGAATATAGCTCCGACAGAATATAAAATGCCACCTGCTAAAAGTAGTGAAAAACCATGTCCAGTTAGATTTTCATAAAGTGGTTTAATAGCAACGATTATGAGCCATCCCATTATGATATAACATAGCGTTGATGCCTTAATAAAGCGACGTACAAAGAAAATTTTGAAGACGATACCTCCGATTGCTAGTGTCCATATTATAGCAAGCAACGTCCATCCTAATGGGCCACGAAGTGTAATAAGTAGAAAAGGAGTATACGTGCCAGCAATCAATAAGTAAATGGCTGAATGATCTAAAATAGTAAATATTTTTTCTACTTTAGGATGATGAATGCTATGTAGCAATGTTGAAAACAAGTACAGTAAGAACATACTTACACCATAAACAGTAAATGCAACTACGGCTGATGCGGTACCGTGCTTAGAAGCATGAATAATCAATATGATTAAGGCAGGGATGCTTAAAATGGCACCGATACCATGTGTAATTGCATTTGCAATTTCTTCTTTTACAAATTGGGTCATTCGTGTCATTTTTTCAGTCATAATGCAAATCCTTTCTACTATCATAAAATAATATGTCATTTCCCTTACCATATCATACACAAGAGCAATAGAAAATGAAATTTGTATAATTGATTATATTTTTGAATTTTTTTGACAAAAGACAATGGATTTGTTGACGTTTTCAAACTTTTTTGACAAAATAAAATTATGTAATAGTAGGACAAGGAAACTACTAATAAAGGGGATGGGGAAATGTTTTCAAATATTGGCTTTCCAGGGTTAATTTTAATTTTAGTAGCAGTACTCATTTTATTTGGACCTAAAAAATTGCCGGAAATCGGGAAGGCTTTAGGGGAAACGTTAAAAGAGTTTAAAAAATCAACGAAAGAATTGACAGATGACGCATTTCAAGAAAAGGAAAAGAAAGAAAAAATGTAGTGTATTTTCCTTGTAATGGATAAATAAAGTGTGGTGAACGAGATGGAAAATCGGGAAATGAGCGTAGTAGAACATATTGTTGAGCTTCGAAAAAGAGTAATATATACGGTGTTATCCTTTGTACTATTTTTAATTATTGGATTTACTTTTACAAAGGATATTTATTTTTGGCTTGTAAAAGATTTACCAATGAAATTAACTGTTCTCGGTCCAAGTGATGTATTGTGGATTTTTTTCTCGATTGCTACAGTATTTGCTATCGTTTGTACAATTCCTTTTGCTGCTATACAAATTTGGTTATTTGTAAAACCGGGTTTACATCCAAATGAACAAAAGATGACAATAATGTATATACCGGTATTGTCTATATTATTTATTGCAGGTTTATGTTTTGGATACTTTATTGTAATGCCGTTTCTATTTCACTTTTTAACTACGATAGGTAATGAAATGTTTAATACGATGTTTACGACAGAAAAGTATTTTCATTTTGTACTTAATTTAACAGTTCCATTTGCTGTGATTTTTGAATTGCCAGTCGTTGTAATGTTTTTAACTAGTATTGGAATACTTACGGCGGAATTTTTAATAAAAATAAGAAGGTATGCTTACGTAGCATTAATTATCATTGCATCTTGTATATCACCGCCAGACTTTTTATCTCATAGTTTAGTTGCAGTGCCGCTTATTTGTATTTATGAAGTAAGTATTGCGTTATCAAAGGTTGTTAGTAAGAGGAAAAAGAAAAGAGAAGAAATGCAGTCGAAAAGTGCCTCGTTATAAAGGCACTTTTTTATTTATTTGTTATACTATAGCTATAAACGTATACAATATATAGAAGAAAAAAATTATAGAATCTCCAAAATTTAGACAAACTTTGCGCTTTTATAAGCTTATACTAAATGTATTAAACAATTGATGGATAATGAGATTCCCGTCTCAGAGATATTTAGGACGGGAAGGTGAATTAGGTGGAGATGAATAGAGTATAAATCTTCTAGCCATAAGGACTACAGAAATCATATAAGTCTGATTTTACTCCACTTTAAACAACGTGTTACAGCGCAAAGTAGAGGAAGTTCAAAAATCCAATGAAAAAGAGGATTGATATTGTGATTACGAAAAGTTTTTATTTCACTCATTCAACAGGGGATTGCATTAAAATATTCGAAATCCCTGTCCTACAGGCACAGCATCCATTATCGTTTCTAATTCAGTCTCGTCTTCAATTATTTATTGCAAAAATTCAAAAACAAAAACACCCAAGATTTTCGTATTCTTTCCGTGAATATTTACAAAATTGTTTGAAGTGGAATGATTATTTAAATGTATATAAAACAAATACCCTTGAAAAAAATGCATGATACGAAGTACGGACAGGGTTAGTAAACTCTGTCTTTTTCATTTTAGATATGAAAATATAATTAATTTGATGAAATTTCGTTCCAAATTGTTGAAAGCAATGGGAATACTAGTATAATAACAAGGAGAGCGTATTGGAAAGGGAAGAAGTATAGTATGCAAAAAATTAAAATTGTAACAGATTCAACGGCAGATTTATCACAAGACGTAATCGAAAAGTATGACATTCATGTTTTACCATTATCAATCTCTGTAAATGGACAAACATATTTAGATCGCGTTGATTTACAACCTGACGAATTTATTGAAGAAATGATTAAATCAGAGGAATTACCAAAAACATCACAACCAGCTATGGGTACATTTGTAGAAATGTATGACAAGCTAGGGGAAGATGGAAGCGAAGTCCTTTCTATCCATATGACAAGTGGAATGAGCGGTACTGTAGCAACTGCAAATAGCGCTGCATCAATGACTGATACAAAAGTAACAGTTGTTGATTCTCAATTTATTACACATGCTTTAGCATATCAAGTAATTGAAGCTGCAAAAATGGCAAATGACGGACGCTCACTAGAAGAAATTTTAAAACGTGTAGATGAAGTAAGAAAGAATACTCGTTTATATGTAGTAGTGGATACATTAGAAAACTTAGTGAAGGGTGGACGTATCGGTAAAGGAAAAGCGTTTATCGGTTCGCTACTTAATATAAAGCCAATTGCTAGTCTTGAAGACGGTGTTTATAATCCTGTAACGAAAGTTCGTAGCCAAGGTCAAATTGTAAAAACATTAGCTAAGTTATTTGAGCAAGATACGGCTGGAAAAGTCGTAAAAGCTGTTGCAATTCCGCATGCGAAAGCAATTCCTTTAGCTGAAAGTATGAAAGCGGCGGTTGAAAAAGTGAGTGGATTTGCTCAATCAGAAATTTTCTATACAACGCCTATTATTAGTACTCACACAGGTCCGGGCGCAATCGGATTTATGTATTTAGCAGAGTAATAAAAAAGCTACTTGAAAATATATTTCAAGTAGCTTTTTTATGTAAATAGAAAGTAAGAAATAAGAAGAGCTACACAGGCACTACCGCTAATGATATAGCGAGTCTGTAAATATTCATTCATAGAAAACACCCTTTATCCCGCTATTTGCGGACAGTAAAACTCTCTACCTCAAATTTAGCTGGAGCAAAGAGGTTAGGTAGCGGGCTGCCCGTAAAAGCTTGATTGGTGAAGGCAAATAATCAGTGGGGATGAAGAAAAACCACTAATTAAAGTTTCACTATAGGATTTTCTATATTATATGTTGGATATAGAAAATCAGTCATTACGTTACACATGTAAAGTTTCAATTTTTTCGTTTATTTGCTTATTATTTGTTGCGTTACTATAAATAAAAGTTTGACCTAAAAAGAGTACATGCAGTTGTTCCCACGGTAACATGCGCAAATTCCAATTATTTCGAAGTCTAGTTATTGCTTCACGAGGTGTTTCATCGGCGAGTGCAAAAGCTCCGTAATGCATTGGTATAAAATGCGTAGCGTTTAAATCTAAATAAGCTTGCACGGCCTCTTCAGGTGAAACATGAGATACTTTCATAAACCATTCTGGTTCATAAGCGCCAATGGGCATAAGAGCAATATCAATTAAAAAGCGTTCACCAATTTCTTTGAAACCTTGGAAATAGCCACTGTCACCACAAAAATATATGGTTTCCATAGTCGTTTCATTATCAATAATCCATCCACCCCAGTGAGACGTATTCATATCAAATAAGAATCTTCTCGTCCAGTGCTGAGCAGGTACGAAGTGAAAAGAAACTTCGTTAATTATCGTACTTTCCCACCATTTATACTCTTCTACATGTTTAAATTTCTTACGAGTAAATAATTTTTTTAATCCAATAGGTACAAGATATAGAACATCATCATTCAACTGACGAAGAGTTGAAAAATCTAAATGATCATAATGACCATGTGAAATAAGGACAATATCAATTTTAGGTAGTGATTCTATAGAGAGTCCAGGTTCTGTAAGTCTTGGAACTAGCTTTAATTTATTAGCCCATACTGGATCTGTTAATATATTAAGTCCATTCGTTTGGATAAGAAAAGTGGAATGCCCAATCCATGTGATAGTCGTTTTTTCAACATTACTTTGCAAAAATGCACTTTGTTTAACGGGTGATTGTTCTACTAAGAAAGAAAAATCTTTTTTGTTTTGCTTTCGTTCTTTACGCCAGCGTAAAAAAGAGCGAATTGATTTTTTTGTACTAACATTATCCATATTTTCATAGCGCTTTGCCATGAACATCACCTCATTTAAAATCGTTGTATTTGTATTGTACCGAAATGTTGTTAAGGAATACAGTGTAAAACATGGATTAATGTTTAAGGAATTGTTAAAAAATAGGGAGAGGTATTTACAAAAGTAACAATAAAATTAGTTTTATCACTTTTATTTATAGAAATAATAGTAAAAAAATATATTTTGTCTAGTAATTCGCTTGAAATAAAGAAGTAACATACGTAAATTCGTACGATTTCGTGAACAAATGTAGTAAACAATTTTCTCGTAGTGTTAACTTTTGTTATTATAAACATAACCTATTTAAATTTAGGATAGAGAAAAGAGGTTTATAAATGAAGCGTTATCAAAAAATAATTGGTCTTATGGTTGTATTTTGTCTCTTTGTACTTGCTGGATGTAGTGAATCAGGTTCAAAGCTTCGTAAACCATTAAATTGGGATTTAGAAACCTTCCAATTTACAAATCAAGATGGAAAGCAATTTGGTACAAAAGATTTAAAAGGGAAAGTTTGGGTTGCAGATTTTATGTTCACAAATTGTCAGACAGTTTGTCCACCAATGACTGCAAATATGGCCAAGCTTCAAAAGATGGCAAAAGAAGAGAAATTAGACGTTCAGTTTGTTTCATTTAGTGTAGATCCAGACCTTGATAAGCCAGAAAATCTGAAAGCTTTTATTCAAAAGTTTACAGAGGATACTAGTAACTGGAATTTATTAACGGGGTATTCGTTAGAAGATATTACAAAGTTTTCAAAAGATAATTTCCAATCACTTGTAGATAAGCCGGAGAACGGTCAGGTCATGCATGGTACATCATTTTATTTAATTGATCAAAACGGAAAAGTAATGAAAAAGTATAGTGGCATTAGTAATACGCCATACGAAGACATTATACGTGATATGAAGCGATTAGTGGGTTAAAAATAAGGGTGCATAGCACCCTTATTTTTTTGCATTAGTCTATCGATAAAATGTCATGTTGCTGGGGAAGTTTCGGCGCCCGAATTTCTAATACGCCGTTTTGATAAGAAGCTTTTGCCGCTTTTTTATTAATTGAATACGGCAATTTAATCAATCTTGATGCTTCTGAAATGGAACGTTCTCGGCGATAATAGTTATGGGATGTTTGTTCTTCTTCCTCTTCAAGTATCTCTTCTTTTACAGAGACTTTTAAGTATTCACTTTGTATTTCAATTTGGATTTGTTCTTTTTGTATACCTGGTAGTTCAGCTGTAACAACGAGTTCTTCACCAACTTCATATAAATCTACAGGGAATGTTAATAAACGGTTTCCTTTTTGGAAAAAATGATTTAAATCAGCGATTACATTGCGAAGAGGTGTTTGCTCGAAGAAATCATCAATTTGCTTTAAGTAATTACGAACCGGTGGGCGAGAAGAATCTTTTTTTTCTTCACTCATGGTATTCCCTCCTAGAAATCAATTTGCAATATCATATGACAAAAGCGGAGAAAGGTGAGTGCCTAGTTTTCATGTTTTCATAAAAAATTGTTAAAAATGTGAAATGGAGTGATTTTTTTATAGTTTTTGGTCGCCATATTCAGTTGATTATGCTAGTATAAATAGGGTTGATATAGTAGTATAGAGACAGAATGAAAACTGAAAGAGGGTAAGAAGTATGTGTGGTTTTGTAGGATGTTTATGTGAAAACCCTAGAGAGTTTTCAGAAACAGAAAAACATCAATTTGAAAATATGAACACGATGATTTTCCACCGTGGTCCAGATGACGAAGGATATTTTCGTGATGAACATGTACAATTTGGCTTCCGCCGTTTAAGCATCATTGACTTAGAGGCAGGACATCAGCCGCTAACTTATGAAAATGATCGATATGTAATTATTTTTAATGGTGAAATTTACAACTATGTAGAATTACGTGAAATGTTACTTGAAAAAGGTGCAACGTTTGCAACGCAATCTGATACAGAAGTTATCATTGCATTGTATGCACATATGAAAGAAAAATGTGTAGATTACCTTCGTGGTATGTTTGCATTTATGATTTGGGATCGTGAAGAAAAGAAACTTTTCGGTGCACGTGATCACTTCGGTATTAAACCTTTATACATCGCACAACAAGGTGATACTACATTCTTCGCATCTGAGAAGAAAAGTATTATGCATGTGATGGAAGATAAAGGCGTTAATCCAACGTCACTACAACATTACTTTACGTACCAATATGGTCCAGAGCCAGAAACTTTAACAATTGATGTTAATAAAATCGAGCCTGGTCATTATTTCGTAAAAGAAATCGGTAAAGAGATGGAAATCCATCGCTACTGGAAACCTTATTTCAACGCTTCAAGTGCAACGAAAGAGGAGCATATCCAAGCAATTCGTGATGTGTTATATGATTCAGTAAAAGTGCATATGCGTAGTGATGTACCAGTAGGTTCATTCTTATCTGGTGGTATCGATTCATCTATCATCGCTTCTATCGCAAGAGAAATGAATCCAAATCTTTTAACATTCTCTGTTGGTTTTGAGCAACGTGGTTTCAGTGAAGTTGATGTTGCGAAAGAAACTGCTGAGAAATTAGGCGTTAAAAACCATAACGTATTCATTTCAGCGAAAGAATTTATGGATGAGTTCCCAAAAATCATTTGGCATATGGATGATCCTTTAGCTGATCCAGCAGCTGTACCATTGTACTTCGTTGCGAAAGAAGCACGTAAACATGTAACAGTTGTTCTTTCTGGTGAAGGCGCAGACGAGCTATTTGGTGGTTATAACATTTACCGTGAGCCAAACTCACTAAAAATGTTCTCTTACATTCCTAGCCCAGGTAAGAGCGTTCTAAAAGCATTAAGTGGTGCTCTTAAAGAAGGATTTAAAGGTAAGAGCTTCCTAGAGCGTGGATGTACACCAATTGAAGAGCGTTACTATGGAAATGCTAAAATCTTCCGTGAAGAAGAAAAAGCTGAATTAATGAAGTATTACAATGAAAGTGTTAACTATATGGATATCACGAAACCATTGTATAACGAGATTAAAGATTATGATGATGTAAGTAAAATGCAGTACATTGACATGTTCACATGGTTACGCGGTGACATTTTATTAAAAGCTGATAAAATGACAATGGCAAACTCATTAGAACTTCGTGTACCGTTCTTAGATAAAGAAGTATTCGATGTTGCATCTAAAATTCCAACTGAATTTAAGATTGCTAACGGAACTACGAAAGCTATTTTACGTGAAGCAGCACGCGGAATCGTTCCAGATCACGTATTAGATCGTAAAAAACTTGGATTCCCAGTACCAATTCGTCACTGGTTAAAAGACGAAATGCATGATTGGGCTATAAATATTATAAACGAAAGTAAGACAGAGCATTTAATCGACAAACAGTATGTATTAAACTTACTGGAAGCACATTGTGCAGATAAAGGCGATTATAGCCGTAAAATTTGGACTGTACTTGCGTTTATGGTATGGCACCAAATTTATGTTGAGCATAAATACGATACGAATAAGTTCCATGAAGAAACAAAACGTGCGTATAGCTTAGTTTAATTAGAAAAACCTTAAGATCGCATACGGTCTTAAGGTTTTTTTCATAAATAGGAAGTATTATTGATACAATAATAGTAAAAGGATGGACAACATATGATTACGTTTGAGAAAGTTACTGTAGAAAATGAAAGCGTTGTTAAAGAAATGTTTAAATCGCATAGTTTAGGTGAGAAAAAGGTACAGTACTGTGTGAAAGTTGATGATACATATATTGGTGTAATAGATTATAGTGTACAAGAGGAACGGGCTGTTTTATCACAGCTAATTATTCATTTTGATTACCAAGGTTACGGTTATGGTACAAATACGTATTTTACATTTGAAGAAATGATGAAACAAAGAAATGTGAAAGAAATAAAAGTGCTACAAGAGAAATTAACAGAAAAGGCGAAGTCTTTCATAGAGAGTTTTGGTTTTACTTCAGAAGATGAAGAGTATGTAAAGAAAATATAACGATGATTATTTATGCGATACAATAAATATAAGGCAGGTGGATGTATGACGATGACTTCTGGTCTTGTATTAATTGGAGGGTGCTTTATAGTAGCAGAATTATGTCATATAATCATTCGGAAAAGAATGATTAAGAAAAAAAAGCCGTATGAATTACAATACGTCCCTGTCTTTTTCATTATGTTTTGTATGCTTAGTACATTACAAAATCTAATAAACTTTCCACCACTTGTAAATGTTTTTTTAAAGTTCGGTTTACTTTATAGTGGTGTTGGAATAGCACTTTTATTTATTTTATTTTGCATACGTTATGTTCACTATCAATCGTATATATTTATTTTAAATTGGTTAAAGCAAGATGATAGAAACCGCCTTACATAAGGCGGTTTTTTTATTTGCAATTGTAACAGAATTTGTACATTTTACATAAAATAGGACGAGTAGAAATGCAAACATATTACAAGAAAGGGGCGGGTCAATAAAATGAAACTTGTTATAGACGCAGGGCACGGTGGATATGATTCTGGTGCTGTTGGTAATGGTTTAGTAGAAAAAAACTTAACACTTCAAATTGCTAGACGCGTTCGAGACATTTTAACGGTAAATTACCCAATTACAATTAAAATGACACGTGATAGTGATGTGTTTATTTCTTTATCTGAACGTGCTAATATTGCTAATGCTTTCAGTGCGGATTATTTTATTTCATTTCATATTAATAGCGGCGGGGGTACAGGTTTTGAAAGTTATATTTATAATGCGTTATCCAATAGCAGCACTGCATATGCAAAGCAACAAAAAATGCATACAGCTGTCAATCCTGTATTAACAAAATATGGTCTTCGTGATCGAGGAGCAAAAAAAGAAAATTATGCGGTATTAAGAGAAACCGCAATGGATGCAATTTTAACTGAGACTGCTTTTATTGATACAGCTTTTGATGCAAATTTATTAAAAAATCCACAATTTATTGAAGATCTAAGTCAAGCGTATGCAAATGGAATAGCAGCTATTTTTGGAGTAACTCCAAATCCACAACCTCCTAACCCACAACCGACACCTCAAACGAAGGGAATCGCTTATGTTCTTGGGAAAAATGTAAATTTAAGAAATGGTCCATCAACTTCTTCCTCAGTTATTCGTCAATTAAATTCTCCAGAATCTTACGTTGTATATCAAGAAAGTAATGGATGGCTAGATTTGGGGAATGGACAATGGGTGTATAATGATCCTTCTTACATTAATTTTGTAAAGACAAGCAATAGTGATGGAAGCCCGATTGGGGTTGCATATATACAAGGGATGAATGTAAATTTAAGAAGTGGTCCATCAACTACATCTGCAGTTATCCGCCAATTAAATTCTCCAGAATCTTATTTAGTATATATAAATGAAAATGGTTGGTTAAACCTTGGGGGAAATCAGTGGGTATATAATGACTCAGCGTATATTAAGTATACTCAATATTAGGAATTGAAATGATAGTGCAATATGGATGCGTATCCTTGTTATGTATAACAAGGGTACGCATTTTAATAACAACATTTTTTTCATACTTATGCACTATGTTTTAAAAAGAAACATTAGAAAAGCGGATAGAATCTAAATAGTATATATTAAAAAAGTTTTCTGATATACATTGACAATGTATGTAAGATACATTAATCTTTAAATGTTAATGATAATCGATTTCATCTAGGGAGGACATATGATACATACTAAAAAACTAATTATGTTCTGCATTATGATACTCATGGTTGTAATTGCAGGATGTAGTAAAGAAGAGAAAAAAGAAAATAATATATCAGCGAAAGCAAAAGATTCATATACGGTAAAGCATGCAATGGGTGAAACGACAGTAAATGGTACACCTAAAAAAGTTGTTGTTTTAACAAATGAAGGCGCAGAGGCTCTCCTAGCTGTGGGCGTAACGCCAGTGGGGACTACGAAACCACGTGCTGGTGATGAATGGTATCCTCATTTAGCGAAAGAGTTAAAAAACACGGAAGTTGTAGGAACTGAACGTGATATTAATTTAGAGGCTGTAATGAAGCTTAAGCCAGATTTAATTATCGGAAATAAAATGCGTCATGAAAAAATATATGATCAGCTAAAAGAAATCGCACCAACTGTTTATGCAGAAACATTACGCGGTGATTGGAAAGAAAACTTTACACTTTATACAAAAGCTGTAAATAAAGAAAAAGAAGGGCAAAAAGCTCTTGATGATTATAAAAAACGCATTGAAGGAATGAAAGAGAAGTTAGGCGATAAATTGAATTCTAAAGTTTCTATTATTCGTTTCGTGCCAGGTGATGTTCGTATTTATCAAAAAAACTCATTCTCGGGCGTTGTTTTAAATGATATTGGATTTAAACGACCACCATTACAAGATAAAGATGATTTTGCGATAAAAGGAATTACAAAAGAGCAGATTCCAAATATGGACGGAGACTACTTATTCTATTTCACGTCTGATAAAGATGCAGATAAGAATAATGAAGGAAATTCGTTAGCGAAGGAATGGACAGAAGATCCACTCTTTAAGCAACTACAGGCTTCTAAAAATAATAAAGTATTCCAAGTGGATGAGGTAATCTGGAATACAGCAGGCGGTATTAAAGCTGCGAACCTTATGTTAGATGATATTGAAAAATATTTCCTTAAATAAATGATAAAATACATCACTTTTACGAAGTGATGTATTTTTAGTTTGTGAAAATACAGAAAATTCCTTCTTTCAGGGTGTCATAAGTTGTACAATAAAATCAATCATGTGATAAAGGAGTGGGGAAGAATGAAAGCTACTCATAAAGATTGGATCTTGTTTAATGGGAGAATGATTAATACGAAAGAAGAACAGCCGATGGTAGCATTAGAAGAGAGAGGCTTCCAATTTGGTGATGGGATTTATGAAGTATTTAGACTATACGATGGCAAGCCTCATTTATTAGATTTACATTTGGAACGATTCTTTAACTCTATGGCAGAAATAAAACTAATTCCACCATTTACGAAGGAAGAATTAGTAGAAGAGTTATATCAAATGATTGAAAAAAATCAATTTCAAGAAGATGGGAATGTATATTTACAAATATCAAGAGGTGCACAACCGCGCAATCATGTATATGAATCAGATTTACAACCGACATATTTTGCAAATCTTGTTTCGTTCCCAAGACCAGTTGCTTCAATGGAGGCAGGGATTAAGGTGACAGTAGAAGAGGACATCAGGTGGAAGTTTTGCCATATAAAATCTTTAAATTTGCTTCCTAATATCATGATCAAAAACAAAATAAATGAACAAGGGTATCAAGAAGCAATATTAGTACGAGATGGTATTGTGACTGAAGGGTGTCATTCCAATTTCTTTATCGTGAAGAATAATAAGTTGATTACACATCCAGCGGATCATTTCATTTTACATGGTATTACACGTCACTATGTAATTACATTAGCGAAAGAGTTACATATCGATGTAGAGGAACGAGAGTTTTCATTACAAGAAGTATATGACGCTGAGGAGTGCTTCTTTACAGCGACGCCACTTGAAATATTCCCAGTCGTTCAAATTGGTGATGAACAGTTCGGGGCTGGTGAAAGAGGACCAATTACGAAAAAACTACAAGCTGCATACGAAGAGAGTATTCGTTTGTTTAAAGTGACAAATTAATCATGAAGAAAAAAGCTGGTATTCTTCCGGCTTTTTTTCATGATATAATTCAAGCATAGGACAAGTTTTGAAAACGCTGTAAAAAGGGGATTTAATATATGAATTATGAAGATTTTAAAGAAGTAATTCACGGAAGACGAAGTGTTAGAAAGTTTACAGATCAAGAAGTATCTACTAATGATATAAAAGAAATAATTGATTGTGCTCGTTACGCACCAAGTGATACGAATTCACAAACGTGGGAATTCTTAGTTATCATGAATCGAGAGAGGATTAAAGAAATTGAACAAATGACGTGGGATGCATTACATAAACTTGCGGCAAAAGCAGCAGAAAATGGAGAAGAGAAAGCAGGGAAATTACTTACACGTTCTTTCGGACCATATGCAACAGCTTTCTCGGAGGCACCAGTATTAATCGTATGTTTGGCAACACCATATGAATCAAAGTTCCGTGAAAAGATATTTGATCCAATTGCTTTTGTTCCAAATTCAGTTTGGGAGGAAGAAGGCATTAAGAGTAGCTGTTTAGCGGCACAAAACTTAATGTTAGCTGCACATGCAAAGGGACTTGGTACTTGTCCAATGACAGGGCCAGTATTGCTAGCTCAAGATGAACTGCGCCAATATTTACAAGTTGAGCCTGAAAAACAAATAAATATGGTTATTTCACTCGGATTTCCGAAAGATAAACCGAAGAAACTTCCAAGAAAAGAAGTAGATGAGATTACAACGTTTGTTTTTTAATTGCTGTATAGAAAAGACATTGAATTAACAATGTCTTTTTATTTTTGAGGGTATGTAATTCATATGTTGGGCTAAAATGATAGATAAGAGGAAATTACTATTTATTTCATAAAAAAAATTAATGTTCTATTAAGGAAAGTATGATACATTAATCGTGAGCAAGATTCTATTTGTTCATGAAAGTGTTGAAAGTAGTCTCAAAATTTAAAAGTTATTTTTGTATAATAAATTATAATGAAGTTACAGGGGGGATGAATTTTGAAAAAATTCATAATCACTGGATTGTCTGTATTGTTATTAGTTGGTTGCGGTGCTCCACAGGAAAAAGAGGACGCGCAATCAAAACAGGAAGAACAAGTTGTAAACGCAAGTGATGAGAATATGGTTGTATTTCCTGAAGGAGCAATGTCAATTGGAGAAGGGAAAGTAAAAGTTATTACTCCAGATGGTACTTCTGAAAACGGCAATATACCGACTGTATTCATCAAAAAGGATACGTTAATTCAGCAAGTTGAATTAGAACTTTCTAATTTTCAAAGTGATAAAGAAACATTCGTATTTGTAGATCAAATGTATACAGATAAACATCAAGTAACTAGTACAACGCAGACAACAGTGCAGTTAAAAGAAAAAACGCTGGAAACAGGTAGTCATACAATTACTGCAGTTCAGTATGAAAACAATGACCCGAAAGGAAAGGTTATTAGTTTTAATCAAGCAACATTTGAGACAAAACCTGCGTCTTAATAAGAATAAAAAGTACATTACTCAAAAAGTAGTGTGCTTTTTTGTTTGGACTAAAGTGGGCAAGAGTGAATAACTTATTTCATTTTCTAATACGATTAAATAGGAAGTAATCACTTGTTACTACTATGACAGAGAAAGAGGTTGAATACGTGAATCGGTGTATTCGTATCATTTTGATTAGCCTAATGATGGCAGTAATTTGGTTTACGATACAAGAGTTTATGCAAATAACGCTCAATTATCAAATTCATGACTTGTTAATAGGAGCTATTTGTTTTACCATTGTTTATCTATTATATGATAAACTCGGACTAAGGTAAGTTTCAGAAGAAAAATGTAGGTATTTCATTTGAAATGTCGAATAGTACATACGATGTCGTAATAACAAATTTTCTATTGTTTACTGTGAAACAGAAGAAGGAGAGATAGTGGTTATGAAACGAGCTCTTATTAATATTGATTATACATATGATTTTGTAGCGGAAAAGGGTGCTTTAACTTGCGGGAAACCAGGACAGGAAATTGAGAAGGAAATTGTACATATAACGAAGCAATATATTGAAAATGGAGATTACGTTGTCTTTGCTATTGATAAACATGAAGAAAATGATGCATATCATCCAGAATCAAAGTTATTCCCACCTCATAATATAGCTGGTACAAGTGGAAGAGATTTGTTTGGTGAATTACAAGATGTGTACGAAACATATAAAAATGCAGAGAATGTATATTATATGGACAAAACGCGATACAGTGCGTTTGCTGGAACGGATTTAGAGATGAAGCTAAGAGAAAGAGGAATAGAAGAAGTTCATCTTGTAGGTGTTTGTACTGATATTTGTGTTCTTCATACAGCAGTAGATGCTTATAATAAAGGGTTTAAAATTGTTGTTTATGAAAAGGCGGTTGCATCTTTTAATGCACAAGGGCATGAATATGCACTTGGACATCTTAAGTCATGCTTACATGCAGAAGTGAAGTGAAAAAAGAGGCCTTTAAAAAAGGTCTCTTTTATTTGTCCATGTTCATTGAAAACAGCTACAGCAACTCCTGCTAGATTGAGTGGTCTTGATCCGACAACTTTTCTAAGTTCTTCAATATATCCCATTGTATGTAACCTCCGTAAGAAAAAATAAGAGCAAATAAACTATTCGTTATTATGTAAATATATTCCTCTTTATAAGGGGAGAGATGACATATAACTTATTTGTTTTATTTGGTAAAATATACATCAAAAAAGGTCAAACAAAAACTTTGACCTTTTTTGACCAAATGTTATAATAAAGGCAGAAAGAGATAATCCTTTCATTCATAAATAATAAGGAGGAAAAAATATGCGTAATTTATTTCCAGAGATAACAAAACGTCAAAATGGCATTTTTGATTTTGGGCCTTCTTTATTAGAAGGGATGACAGATGCTTTCTTTAAGCCACTGAACATGGATACTTTTAAAGTAGATGTTCATGAGCAATCTGGTAAATATACTGTGAAAGCAGATTTACCAGGTTTTCAAAAAGAAAACATTCAAGTTGATTTTGAACAAGATATATTAACGATCCAAGCAACGAATCATAATGAAGTAGACGAAAAAAATGAGAATGGCACATATATTCGTAAAGAACGTTCTATAGGTTCTGTAACTCGACGCTTTAATTTTAAACAAGTTGAGGAAGAAAATGTTAAAGCAAATTATAAAGATGGCGTACTGACAATTGAATTGCCAAAATTGAAAGAAGAAAAAAGTAGTAAGACAACAATTAATATTGAATAAAAGAGCTGATAAATTCAGCTCTTTTTTTACGTAGTTAATGAATAAATGAGTTGAAATCGTAATGAGATGAATAAAGTTTTAACGTATAAAAAAATTTCACGATTCGCTCCCCCTTAGGTTATTAAAAAGGGTATATTTAAAGGGAAAGGAAAAAGAACACCTAGACATACTGTTTAAGGTGAATTAGTAATAGAGTCAAAATACATAGTAAGGATAGTGGCATTTTAGATTAGGATAATAGATTTTTCTGGAACAAACTTAGGCGATTATGAATTTTTTAATTAGTAAGGAAGTGGTTAAATGAGCTTATTAACGTATACTGAAGAATTTTTTAATTATGTAAGAGAGTTTTTACTTTTAAGATTTTTACTATTTGCTTTAGTTTTAATCATTATTTCTTTTGTAATAAACCGTATTATTGATTGGTTTTTTAGGAAATCAAGCTTTTTTGATGAAGAGGTAGAGCAGACGATTCAAAGTGTAATTCGATCTATTTTTAGATATATCATTATCATCAGTCTTATCATATATTTAATTAGCCAATTTGTAGATATAAAAAGTATTATTGCAGGTGCAGGGATAGCTGGAGTTGTCATCGGTTTTGCTGCACAACAGATGCTAAAAGATGTTATATTAGGCTTTGCAAGATTAGCGGACAAAGAGTTTCGGGTTGGTGATTTTGTAACTTTTAACGGAACAAATTCAGGAACTATTGAAGAGATTAGTATTCGTTTTATGCAAATTCGTGAATGGTCAGGAAAACTACTTACCATCCCGCACGGAGAGATTAGAACGATACAAAATTTTAATAAAGGATGGATGCGTGTAATTGAACGCATCACGGTAAGTTATCAGGAAGATCCAACAAGAGTGAAGGAATTGTTAGAAGAAGTATGTGTTATATGCAATGAAGAATTGAATCAAACTCTTTATAGAGTAGAGGATGAGGCTGTTGAACCATTTAAATACGTCGGTGTTACAGACTTAAATCCTAACTTGAAATATGTTGGCTATGAATTTTGTATTACAGGTTTAATAAAGCCAGAAGATTATTTTGAAACTTCTAGACAAGTAAGATTTGAATTAATGTCTATGTTCCATAAGAATCAAGTGCAAATGCCAGCAGCGAATATGGTTGTTACTACTGAAGGTTTACAGCATATCCATGGTGGACAATCTTTATCGGACAGCTAAAGTAGAATCGTTTGTTAACAAAAATTCTGCTTCCAACATTGGATAGAATAACAATAATAAAATGATTGATATAAAGAAAGGGCTGAAGGAATTCGGTTCTTTTTTTATTTATAGAATTTAGAAATTTCTTAATGTTATAATTGTAGTTGGTGATGAGAATGAACTTTGAAGAAAAAGAGATGCGTCGTTTAGAAGCATTAAAAGAAATTGCTGAATTATTAAATGAAGCAACAAACTTACAGGATATGTTAGAAAAAGTGTTGCATACATTGTTACAAGTAATGAATTTACAAACAGGGTGGATATTCTTTATTGATGAAAGTGGAAAGCACAGCATGCTTGTAGACGAAAATTTACCAGAGGCTCTTACGTGGCAAAAGAAGAAGCCGATGTGTGAAGGAAACTGTTGGTGTGTAGAACGTTTTGTGAATGGGAGATTGGAAAAAGCGACTAATATTATTGAATGTAAGCGAATAGAAGATGCAATTGAATGTAATTGGGGAGAGACAGAAGATGTTACACATCATGCGACAATTCCGCTTAGGTCTGGATCAGAAAAATTTGGTCTACTAAATGTGGCTGCACCTCATAAGACTCATTTTTCTGAGGAAGAGTTAGCGTTATTAGAATCAATTGCATTTCAAATTGGAACGACAATACAACGTATTCAATTAGTTGAGAAAGAACGTAAATATGTAGTGGTAGCGGAAAGAAATCGACTTGCACGTGATTTACATGATTCAGTAAAACAATTGTTATTTTCTATTATGCTAACAGCGAAAGGTACTCTGAATATGACGCAAGATAGAGAATTGCAAGAGATGTTAAGTTATATTGGGGAATTATCACAAGAAGCATTACAAGAGATGACGCTATTAATTTGGCAATTAAGACCTGAAGGATTGGAGAAAGGATTAGCAGAAGCAATTCAAAATTACGGGAAGTTATTAGGAGTTCAAGTGGAAGTTCGAATTGATGGGATGGTTTCAATTGGGGATGAAATAGAAGAAGTTTTATGGCGTATTAGCCAAGAGGCGCTACATAATTGTAAAAAGCATGCTTCGTGTGAAAAGGTACATATTCTTTTGAAAATAGAAAATAACCAGTTACATTTTTATATAGAAGACAATGGAATAGGATTTATACAAGAACAAGTAAGGGAATCAGCACTTGGCCTGAAAAGTATGAAGGAACGTATTCAGTTAATGAAGGGATCGTTTCAAATTATAACAGAGCTGAAAAAGGGTACAAAAATAGAAATTCAATTGCCGATTTGAAGGGGAGAATAAGGTTGAAGATTAAACTGCTACTAGTTGAGGACCATCATATCGTTCGAAGAGGACTTGTATTCTTTTTGAAAACGAGAGAAGAATTTGAAATTATTGGGGAAGCGGAAAATGGCGAAGAGGCATTACATTTCATGCAAAAAGAAAGACCAGATGTCGTACTAATGGATGTATCGATGCCGAAAATGGATGGAATTGAGGCAACAAAACGTCTAAAGCAATATGATGAGACAATAAAGGTACTTATATTAAGTAGTTTTTCAGAGCAAGATTATGTTATACCAGCACTTGAAGCTGGAGCAGATGGTTATCAATTAAAAGAAGTACAACCTGAGCAACTTGTCGCTTCTATTATTGCAGTACATCAAGGAAATGCGAATTTTCACCCGAAAGTAACACCTGCATTAATGGGGCGTTCTGCAGTAAAGAAGGAAGTAGAAAATCCTTTTTCAATGTTAACGAAAAGAGAGCAAGAGGTACTTCGCGAAATTGCGAAAGGAAGAAGCAACAAGGAGATTGCAGCAGAACTTCATATTACAGAACAAACTGTGAAAACACACGTTTCAAACGTTTTAGCTAAATTGGAAGTGGATGATCGTACGCAAGCCGCATTATACGCAGTGAAACATGGAGAGAATTATTCATAAGCATGAATAATTCTGTTATATCGTATGACAGAATACATAGGAGCAATTAAAATTTATAGTAATCCCTAATATAGGTTTTTCTTCTTTCGATAATTAGGTACAATAAAGTGAAACTCTAATCAGTGGGGGACCATCCCCACTGATGATTAGTTTAACTAATCGGTTTTTACAGGATAAAGCTACGATGGAAGGGGAGGATATGCTATGCCTGGTACAAGAAGTGGGATTGGAAAGATTCAGGCTTCGTTAAATGGTTTATCACCGAAATTGCGAAGTATTGCCGAACATATTTTGAAACATCCACAAGATGTTGTACATAAATCTATTACAGAATTAGCTGAAGTTACGAATAGTTCCGAAGCTACGATATTCCGCTTATGTAAAAACCTTGGTTTGCAAGGTTTTCAAGATTTAAAGATTACATTAGCTCGTGAAATTGTACATACACCGATGCAAAATATTCATGAAGAGGTATCAGCAGAAGATAGTATGGTAACTGTTGCTAAAAAAGTTTTTCATTCGCATATTACAGGACTGCAAGATACTTTACATTTGCTTAATGAAACGGCACTTGAGCAGGCTGTACGAGCCTTACAAGAAGCAAGTCGAATTGAGTTTTATGGAAATGGTGGCTCTGGTATTATTGCAATGGATGCGTATCATAAGTTTATGAGAACGGGTATTTCTTGTATCGCTCATACTGATTCGCATTTTCAAATTATGGGAGCAGGTTTACTCTCAGAAAATTCAGTTGTTATTGGTATTTCTCATTCTGGTAGCAATAAAGGATTACTTGAAGCGTTAGAAGTAGCGAAAGCAAGAGGAGCCAAAATTATTGCGATTACGAGCTATAAGAAATCAGCATTAAGTCAACTTGCTGATATAACGTTATATACATCAACACGTGAGACTGAATTCCGCACAGAAGCAAGTTCATCACGATTAGCACAGTTAAGCTTATTAGATACTTTGTATGTAGGGTTGTCGTTGCAGCGACAAGAGGAAACTCTAAAAAATTTACAAAGTATACGTGAAACGATTTCGATGAAGCGAATATAAAAAAAGCTCTTCAAATGAAGAGCTTTCAGACTGTAGACAAACTATTTTTGGAGAGTTCAAATGCTAAAAATAGTTTGTTTCTTATTTTAGGGATAATTTATCCAATGGAATTTATATGTAGTGCTTTCTATACTATAATTTACTATAAGTGAGGAAGATGTCTTATGAAAATATCTGTTTATGTTGCAAGTGCATTTAGCAAGGAGCATAAAGGCGGAAATAAAGCAGGAGTGGTATTTATTGAGAATACAAATACATTGACCACTACTCAAAAAATCGAAATAGCCAAACAACTGGGTTATGCGGAAACCGCATTTATATCAGAATCTGAAATTGCTGATTATAAATTTGAGTATTTTACTCCAAAAGAAGAAGTTGATTTATGTGGTCATGCCACAATTGGCTCTTTCGCGATACTGATGCATTTAAATAAACTTTTCAGGAATCGCTATACGATTGAAACGAACAGCGGTGTTCTTACTATCACTATAAAAGATGACATCATATTCATGGAACAAAATAAACCGAGATTCTATGATGTTGTATCTCCAAACGAGTTCACCGACTGTTTTGATAGTAAAGATATAGACAATAAATACCCAATTCAAATTGTCTCCACTGGCTTAAAAGATATTTTAATTCCTATAAAAAGCGAAATACAATTACATGCACTGCAACCTAATTTTGAAAAAATTAAAGAAATCAGCAAGTATTATAATGTTGTCGGGATGCATTTATATACTTTTAATGACAATCGAATTATATGCAGAAATTTTGCTCCACTATACGACATTAATGAAGAAGCAGCGACTGGAACTTCAAACGGTGCATTAGCTTGCTATCTTTATGAACAGCACTATTTGCAAAAAGAAGTCTATGTATTTGAACAAGGTTATTCTTTACACTCGCCTTCCGAAATATTAGTTAAATTAGCAACCAATAGCAAGAATAAAATAGAAAAAGTTTATGTTGGTGGCAAAGGCTATTACTGTGAAACTAAGTGTTTAAATATAGAAAATATTGAGTGAAGAGCTTTTTTATCGATGAGAAGTTTGTTACTTTATTTTCTTTTAGAAATGTATGACTTACTTATAGTCAGTGATAAACTCTCATTTTTAAAAATTTAAAATAAAGACCGATTTATGTAATAATTCAAATATTGTTCATAATTTCACAAATTGTTTATGAAGTGTCATGTTATGATGAAGATGTAATGATGATTGAACACTTAAATTTGGTACAATAACTAGCCAAAGTAGTGAAGAAAGTAGTTGTGAGATAAACTCATTAAAATGCTAAAACACTAAAGGGGAGATCACATATGAAAGCAGTAGTGGTTAATAAAAACAGCAAAGCAAACATCGAAGTGATTGAAAAAGAATTACGTCCGTTACACTCAGGTGAAGCGTTAGTAGATGTAGAGTATTGTGGAGTTTGCCACACTGATTTACACGTTGCGAATCATGATTTTGGTAACACTGATGGCCGTATTCTTGGTCATGAGGGTGTAGGTATTGTTACGAAAATAGCTGATGATGTTACTTCACTAAAGATAGGTGACCGTGTAAGTATTGCATGGATGTTCCAATCTTGTGGACGTTGTGAATATTGCGTAACTGGTAGAGAAACATTTTGCCGTGAAGTTAAAAACGCTGGTTATTCAGTGGATGGTGGTATGGCTGAACAATGTATCGTTACAGCTGATTATGCGGTAAAAGTACCAGAAGGATTAGATCCTGCTCAAGCATCATCAATTACTTGTGCTGGTGTAACTACATATAAAGCTATTAAAGTATCAGATATTAAACCTAGTCAACCTATTGTAATCTATGGCTGCGGTGGATTAGGTAACTTAGCTATCCAATATGCTAAAAATGTATTTGGTGCAAAGGTAATCGCAGTAGACATTAATGACGATAAATTAGCCTTAGCGAAAGAAGTTGGTGCTGATATGACTATCAATCCAATTTCTCAAGGTCCTGCTGATAAAATTGTGCAAGAGAAGTTTGGTGGCGCTTATGCTGCGGTAGTAACAGCAGTCTCTAAAGTAGCCTTTAACTCAGCAGTTGATGCAGTACGTGCTTGCGGTAAAGTAGTTGCAGTAGGGCTACCAGTAGAAACAATGGACTTAAACATCCCACGACTTGTACTGGATGGAATTGAAGTAGTTGGTTCTCTAGTTGGTACTCGTAAAGATTTGGAAGAGGCGTTTATGTTTGGGGCAGAAGGAAAAGTAGTGCCGGTTGTTCAAACTTGTTCGCTAGATAAAGTACAAAATGTATTCGAAGAAATGGAACAAGGTAGAATTCAAGGGCGTATGGTAATTGATTTTAAAAAACATAATTGTGATTGCAAATAATTCACTTTAAATATAAAAAACATGAGTCTAGCAAAGGACATGTAAAAAAGTTAGACAGCATAAGAAGATGATCCCTGTATTTAATAGGGATCATCTTCTTTATTTTCTACTAATATCGATGCCAATTAATACTTCATTAATGAGAAATGATTAAAGGTTTACTTTATTTGCAAACGAAAAGGAATCTTTATGTTTAACAAATTTTTTATGATCTGGAACGTTTTGAATTGCTACAATTTGCGAATCTCTTGCTTTCAGTGCATCTTGAATCCCGATGGTCATAAGCTTAATAAATAGAATCGTAATAAAGAATGAAGCGAGAGTATAAAAAATAATCCACCATGAAAGATTCATTTCATTACGATTTAATCCAATAAGACCTGCCCAATCATTAGATAGAGAAACAGGTTTGAGCACTCCGTCATAGAGTTCACGCATTTGTATGCCGCCAATTACAATGTTAAGCAACGCTAAATGGATAACGAGTATGAGTGTTTGGACGATATGTTCCATAAATAATACAAATAAGCGGTCAAGTAATAAGACTCGTAAGTGTTTTTTTATAATATGAAAACGACTAGCCCCCAGTAATTGTGAACTTAAGATGTAATCTTGTTTCATAAATTCATCAACCTCTGAGGATATGTATAAAGAAAGTGTAGGCAGAGCGACGAAAATAAGTACGAGTACTTGATAAAACGTAAATGAAATATTTGGATCTACCCCATCAGCATTTGATGTGATTATAATATTAACGGGCGTGATGAGTATGAATGCGATAAATAGAGTTGGAATGTAATAAAAAACTTCTGAGCATGACTGGAAAAATCTCTTGAGTTTTGGAGCAAATAAACTTAAGAGGATTCCTATACATGTTCCGCATAAAATTCGAAAGAAGCTAATTGCCATGGCTAATAAAATAGTGAATTTTGCTCCTTCTACAATTTGTAAGAAAACAGACTCTCCAAAACGATCAGATCCAAAAGGTGGAATTAACGATGGCGGAAAGGGGGCCTTTCCAAGTAATTCGTTATTGTCATTGTAAAGTAACTGAGGAGGTTTTGGGATGTTATCTTTAAAGAACCAACTATAAATAAAACTAGCTGAAATAAGTATGAATAGATAAGTAAAGCCGATTAAAAAGCGTTTTGATTTCCAAATAGATTTCATAATGATACTCCTTTCAATTGCTTTTTCCATCTATTCATCATGAATGAGACTATTTGGAAAATAGCATAAAATGGTAAAATAATCATAACAAGTATGATAAATGCAGCTGGAGGTGAAACAAACGCCTTATTAAATAAAAATTGAATAATGCCTTCCATATTAAAAACAAATTCTAAAATGAATAAATTAGAAAGTAAGAAAACAAAAATCGTTTTTAAATGGTGGAAGAAGTGGATAGATATATTTTTGAATAAATGAATGCATAGTATATAACTTGATGAAAGGCCTTTTCCATATGCAACCTCTACGTAATGTTTTCCTTGCTCTTCTTTTATGTATAACACCATCATCCGAAACATTTGTAATGTAGGTAAGACAGCTAATGATAAAATAGGGAGTAAATAAGCTCGATTTTCATTAAAGGAAATAATAGTGACAGGAGATTCCCCAAATTTCTGAAGTACCCATATGAAAAATATTTGCAAACAGATCATCATCATCATATCAGGGACAGCTTCTAATATGAACACAATTCGGTTTATCCATTTTTTTATATAATCTTTTGCTAAAAAATAAAAAAATGCCATGCTAGATGATAAAAAGAGAGCAAGAAAAAAGGCTAAAAATAATATAGTAAATGAATATAGGTAAGGTTCTAAAACAGTTGGAAATAATGGTGTTTTTTTGAAATGGCCAAACTTCGGGTCTGATCCTATAATCACTAATGATTCAGGGGAAAAAACTTGTTTTAACATAGTAACGGTCTGATTAAAAAAATAAATTGGTTGAAAGGTAAATCCTTGTTGAGTGATAAATAAATAAGGTAAATTTAATAATAGTAAGAGTGATAAAAGAATTGATGAAAGCTTAATTGTGAATTGAGATATTTTATTTAACATTAAATCCCTCCGACATCTTTTTACAACATTATACAATAAATTTCGTGTTATTATTTTTATTTTTCTGAAAAATAAAAATACTTTTCGGTTTTATAGTATGCAAGATATATTTACAAGATAAAAAAGTGATAGTAGGGGGCCACGCTCTATGTTTATCAAGATAAAAGACTAGTGAACCTAAAACAATAAATATGAGTAAAATGCACAGAATTCTCATTCTGCGGTTAGTTACTTTTCTTGGCTTGATGGTGATGTTACGTGACCGCTAAAAATGAATATTGCTTTTCAACTTTTTCTTCAAGCAAATAAGTAGAACGTATGGAGGATTATGTATGTGTTGTTAATGAGAGGAAAGAGTGTATTGCGTAACGAATATAACGTAATTTTACCGCATGGAAAAGCTAAATTTAGTATATAAGTGAAATGGAATGAGGGGATTTATTTTTGGTATGAAAAAAATTTTCTTTTTATAACTTGATAAATGAAAAAATATTTTATATACTAATTCATGTAAACGGTTTACTAAATCGTATTTTGCTAGTAATGAAGGGAAGATTCGCATGGAAACAAGGGGGAGAGTAATCGGGATTGATATCGGTACCACAAGTACAAAAACGGTTGTGTTCACAGAAAAAGGAAAAGTCATTGCATCACATGCAATCGATTACCCAATTATTCAACCGAATGTAGGATGGGCTGAGCAAGATCCTGATGTAATATGTGCCGCTGTATACAAAAGTGTAAGCGTTGCCATTGAAAAAGGTAATGTATTACCAGAAGATATTTCTTCAATCGGTATTAGTACAGCTATGCACGCATTAATTGCAGTAGATGAAAATGGTACGCCATTAACGCGTTCTATCATTTGGGCAGATAATCGAAGTACGAAGCAATCAGAAAAATTATTACAACAAATGAATGGGCATGAAATTTATAGACGTACAGGTACACCGATTCATCCGATGTCACCACTTTCTAAATTGTTATGGATGAAAGAAGAGGAACCAGAGTTATATACAAGTGCCTATAAATTCATTTCCATTAAAGAGTATGTGATTTACCAATTATTTTCACGCTACGTAGTTGATTATTCGATTGCTTCTGCTACAGGGTTATTTAATTTAGAAACATTAAACTGGGATGAAGATGTTTTAACTATGTTACATATGTCATCAGAAAAATTATCAACCCCTGTACCAACTACATATATTTTATCAGGTATGAAGCCAGAGTTAGCACAGAAGATGGGGATAAGTGCAGAAACACCAATTGTCATCGGAGCAAGTGATGGGGTTCTTGCAAATGTAGGAGTTGGTGCGATATCACCGGGTGCGGCTGCAATTACGATTGGAACGAGTGGTGCGGTTCGAACAATCTCATCAAATATAAATACAGATGAGAAAGGGAGAACGTTTTGTTACGCATTAACAGATGAGCACTGGGTAATCGGTGGTCCAACGAATAACGGCGGAATATTACTGAGATGGTTACGTGATGAATTTGGTAGTCCAGAGCAAGAAGTAGCAAGAAAGCTCGGCATTGATCCTTATGATTTATTAATTAAATATGCAGAAAGCGTACCAGCTGGAGCGGATGGGCTATTGTTCTTACCTTTCTTATCTGGAGAACGCGCACCTTACTGGAATGCAAATGCTCGTGGTACATTCTTTGGAATCAATCTTCAACATAAGCGAGAACATTTTATACGTGCAGTGATGGAAGGTGTTTGTATGAGTGTATATTCAGTAGCACTCGCAATCAGGGATTGTACAGGGCCACTTACTGAAATACGAGTTTCAGGAGGGTTTGCAAAATCTGCATTTTGGAGACAAATGTTGTCCGATATGATGGGAAAAGAATTGCTTGTACCTGAAAGTCATGAAGCATCTGCGCTTGGGGCAGCGGCAGTTGCTTTATATGCTGTAGGAAAAATTGATTCTCTTGAAGAGGTAAAGGATTGGATTGATATTGTCCATCACCATGTACCGAATAAAGAAAATACGGCTATATATTTAGAAATGTTTTATATGTATGAACGACTTTACAATCGCTTGAAAGAAGAATTTGATTGTATAGCTGCTTTCCAACGTAAACAATAGGGGGATTGGGAGAAATGGTAGTTGGGATCGTACTAGCGGCAGTTGTCATACTACTTTTACTTATTACGGTAGTAAAATGGCATCCATTTGTCGCATTAATTTTAACAGCAATTGGTGTAGGATTAGCAATGGGAATGCCTTTAATTGGAACTTCACCAAAAGATCCAGGGATTATTGATTCTATTAAACTAGGGCTTGGTAATACATTAGGGTTTTTAGCAATAGTTTTAGCACTAGGAACGATGCTTGGAAAAATGATGGCCGAATCTGGTGGTGCTGAACGTATCGCTAACACATTAATTAATCGTTTTGGGAAGAAACGAGTTCACTGGGCGATGATGTTCGTTGCATTTTTAGTAGGGATTCCGGTATTTTTCCAAGTTGGATTTGTACTATTAATTCCGTTAGTATTTACAATTGCGTTAGAAACTGGGGTATCACTTATTACAATTGGTATTCCGCTAGTAGCAGGACTGTCAGTCGTACACGGACTTGTTCCACCGCATCCAGCGGCAATGGCGGCAGTTGGTATTTTTAAAGCAGATGTAGGGAAGACAATTTTATATGCGTTAATTGTCGGACTTCCAACTGCAATTATTTCAGGTCCACTTTACGGGAAATGGATTGGTGCTCGTATACATAAGGAAGTACCATTAGATATAGCGGAGCAATTTGTTGAAAAAGATAATAAAAAAGAGCTTCCTAGCTTTTGGAATACATTGTTTACAATTTTACTTCCAGTATTTCTTATGCTTGGTGCATCAATAGCAGAAGTTGCATTAAATAAAACGAGTCAACTAGCACAAGTATTACACTTTATTGGAGATCCGATTGTGGCTTTATTAATTGCAACCATTTACTCTTTCTTTAGTCTTGGATATGCAAAAGGTTTCTCAAAAGATAAAGTGTTACAATTTACAAATGATTGCCTTGGACCTATTGCAAACATATTGTTAGTGATTGGTGCAGGCGGCGCATTTAATAAAGTATTATTAGATTCTGGAATTGGAACGACAATTGCAGATATGGCGAAAGAATCACATATTTCACCGATATTATTAGGGTGGGGAATTGCGGCACTAATCCGAATTGCAACTGGATCGGCAACTGTTTCTATGATGACAGCAGCTGGTATTGTTGCGCCGATTGCAGCAAGCACACCAGGTGTAAATGTTGAATTATTAGCACTTGCAACTGGTGCAGGGTCATTAATTTTATCACACGTGAATGATTCAGGATTTTGGATGATTAAAGAGTATTTCGGAATGACTGTGAAAGAAACATTATTAACATGGACTGCAATGGAGACTATATTATCTGTAGTAGCACTTGGGCTAATTTCGATATTAAATATATTTGTATAGAATAGGAGATTGATTAATATGAAACTAGGTTTAATTGGATTAGGAAAAATGGGATTTCCATTAGCTGAACACTTATATGAAGACAAGCATGAAGTAGTTGTATACGATGTAAATAAAGAGCTTGTTGAAAAGGCAGGAAAACTAGGAATTACTGCACGTCATACATTAAAAGAAATGATTGCTGAACTAGAAGCTCCTCGTACAATTTGGGTAATGGTGCCTGCAGGAGAAGTTGTAGAGTCAGTACTAAAAGATGTATATCCATTATTAGATGAAGGTGATATCGTTATTGAAGGCGGAAATTCATTCTATAAAGATACGTTACGCCGTGCTGAAGAAGCAAAAAGCTTCGGATTACATTATGTAGATATCGGTACATCAGGCGGTGTAGAAGGAGCTAGATACGGTGCTTGCTTAATGGTTGGTGGAGAAAAAGAAATTTACGACCAATTAGAACCTTTATTTAAAGATTTAGCAGTAGAAAATGGCTATTCTTATGCTGGCCGTGTTGGTAGTGGTCATTTCTTGAAAATGGTTCATAACGGTATTGAGTACGGCATGATGCAAGCAATCGCTGAAGGATTTGAAGTACTAGATAAGAGTGACTTTGATTTCAATTATGAAGATGTTGCAAAAGTATGGGCTAACGGATCAGTTATCCGTGGTTGGTTAATGGACTTAACTGAAAAAGCATTTGCAGAAGATCCGAAACTAGATGGCATTAAAGGTGTAATGAACTCTTCAGGAGAAGGAAAATGGACTGTTGAAACTGCACTTGAACTTCAAGCTGCAGCACCAGTTATCGCTATGTCATTATTTATGCGCTATCGTTCTCAGGAAGATGATACATTCCATGGAAAAGTAGTTTCAGCATTACGTAATCAGTTCGGTGGACATGAAGTTGTGAAAAAATAAGGATGTTTTTAAAAAGAAACTTGTGTATAAGCGCAAGTTTCTTTTTTATAGTTTAAGAAATTACTAATTTAAAAATACCAATCAATCATCGTTTTTTTGTCACAAATGATAGCTTCAACGTTCATTGAATGAACAATATATTCTATATTTTCTTCTTTAGCTAATAATAAGGTTGTAAAGGAATCGTATATACTCATAAACGCATACTCATTATCTTCGCCAGTAATAATTAACTCATTATTGCTAATGTCCCAAATATCTAATGGAGTAGTATTATTTACCTGTAATAATCCGTTTGTATCAAGAATTGGTTCAGAGAAATATAGATTTTTTGCACCTTTAGAACCGAGGAGTTTAAGTAATTTGTGTAATAAAAATATAGATGTATAATCTTCTGTTGGATAATAAAGATCTTTTTTTAAGTTTGAATGTAGCTTTTCAGCTAAATCCTCTCTTTTATATTCTTCTGAAAGGGCACTAATGGAAGTCAACATGGCCATTGCTAGGTCTGCGTATGAATGTAATCCACTACAAGACATCATTTCCTTCCAAGAAACGGATTTCCCATTATAAATGATTTCTTCAGCGCTAGGATAGATGTGCTCATATGGTCTTTTTCTCACAGACTTTTCCCATCCTAAAGGCATTTGGATAAAAGGATGTAGCAATATAGCTGCAGATTTAAAGTTTCTTTGTAGTTGTTCTAAAATTGGTGATTTGTCATCTAGCCAAATGTAATCCAACAAAATATAACCTCCTCTTAGACTTTGAAATGTACGGATTCCCGTATTATGTTTTTTGTATTGATTGTATCAAATATAAAGCGAAGCATGAAATATGTCCCAACATAAAAGTAAGAATAAATAAAATGAAGTTTTCATAAATAGTAAAAGGGTGCTTATGTCATCAGTATAGCTAAGAAATGTTGTTACATATGAGAAGAGCGTGTTAATAAAATATGAGGTGGTTAAATGGGAAATGAGCAAGTGAAGTCTGTAAAGGAAGAAAAAAAGTTATGTCTTTGTATGATCGTTAAAAATGAGTCTAGAATTATGGAAAGATGTTTAAATGCAACAAAATCAATTGTAGACTTTGTTTCTATTTGTGATACTGGATCGACGGATAATACGCCTGAAATTATTGAAAATTGGTGTAAGGAAAATGAGATACCTGGGACGGTTCATCATGAGCCGTTTAAAAACTTTGGTTATAACAGAAGCTTAGCTGTTTCGTTAGCGCAAAAAACATACCCAGAAGCAGATTATTTATTAATATTAGATGCGGATATGATTTTAGAGGTTGATCCGAATTTCGATAAAACGAGCTTAACGGAAGATCATTATCTTACATTACAATATGATGTTCATATTAAATATTGGCTTACACGTCTTTTAAAAGCTTCTTTACCATGGAAATCTGTCGGTGTTACTCATGAGTATTGGGATATAGATCGTTCAAAAGTTGGAGCGAATTACAATACGAGGGTAGCTCGGTTAGAGACTCTTGTCGTGAATGATCCCGGAGATGGCGGGAGCAAAGCTGATAAATTTGAAAGAGATGAGAGGTTGTTGTTACAGGGAATAAACGACCCAGAAACAACGCCAGATTTGCATATAAGATATTTATTTTATTTAGCTCAGACTTATTTTCATTTAAGTCAATTTGAGAATTCAATTAAATGGTATAAAAAACGTGTGGAAGCAGGAGGATGGGTTGAAGAGGTATTCTATTCGTTATTGCGAATAGGATTTTGTTATGAGCAGTTAGCAAATCGTTCAGCAAATAAACAAAATGAAGTGACAGATGCTGATGAAAAAGAAACTGTTAAAGGGCAAGAAGAGCAATATTTAGCGTTAGCTGTTTTTTATTTTCAAAAAGCTTGGGAATATAGACCAACCCGGGCTGAACCATTATACCAACTTGCAAGGTTGTATCGATTACGATCTCAAAACAATATTGCTTTGATGTATGCTCTGCAAGGGAAGGAAATTCCTTTTCCAAAGGATGATCTACTATTTGTAGATTATCATGTGTATGATTACTTATTTGACTATGAAATTTCTATTAGTGCTTTCTATATACCTCATAAAAAACATTTAGGGGCGGTGTCGCAAAAGTATTTGGAATCGATAAAAGAAAAGATTCCATTTCATATAGCAAATATAGTAGAGAATAATGCGAAATTTTATTAAATACATTTTCGATTAAAGGAGTAGTGGAGTAATCATGGAATTAATACGATGGGCGATTGAACTAGGAGAATCGGTGCATGGAAATACGTATGAAGAATTGATGCCACTACTAGACTATTATTATGATCGTGATCATTTAAAAGCGTATTGTATCGCAAATCTTCTTTTAAACATGGATGTATTAGATGAGGACCGGGAAAGAATCGAATTAAGAAGATGCATCGCTGCTTATTATGCTGGATTATATAAAGTAGCAAGAAAACATGCAAATGAGTTGGTACTTAAACATCCGGATGTAGATCTATATAAAAATAATTTAAGATTAATGGAAGTTTATTTGAATAAAGAATATGATTATTGTCTTTTTATATGCCCAAAGACATACGGTAGTTTCATAGATGTTGCGCGAGCTTTAAAGTGGAGGTTGGAGCAGGAGGGAAATACAGTAATTATATCAGAAACAATACTGGAAAATGTAAAGAATACAGTTGTTTTTGGAGCACATACATACGCATATAACCCGAACCTTCTTCCGAAAGATGCAATTGTTTATAATTTAGAACAGCTATACGAAGGAAGTCCATATGCGCACCCCCTTTATTTAATATTATTAAAAGATAGAGTGATTTGGGATTATAGTAAACAAAATATAGAATGGCTTAAACAAAAAGGGGTAGGAAAAGAAATAAAACATGTAGAAATGAACTACGCTCCAACTTTGGAAATAAAAAAAGATGCGTTTGAAGATGAGATTATTGAAGATATTGATATTCTGTTTATTGGTGCTCTTAATCCGAGGCGACAAGCTATTTTTGATCATCTAAAAGCGATTGCCCCGAATTTAAATATAGTTTTTAAAAATAATGCGTGGGGAATTGTTAGAAATGAATTGATTGCTAGAGCTAAAATTATATTAAATATTCATTTTTATTTATCAGGAATTCTTGAAACACCTCGCGTGTCTTATGCAGTCGCAAATAAGAAATTTATTATTTCCGAAAATAGTAATCCAGAAGATGAGGTAGAGTGGCCAGGAATTGTGTTTACTCCGTACGAAAAAATAATTGAAAACGTAATGAAATATATAGAATTACCAGAAGAACGGAAAAGATTAGCGGAAAAAGCATATAATCATTTTGAAGCAAATGAAAGTTTAGGTACATTGAGCATGAGAGATGAAACAAAGTAATTGTACAAAACTCATACGAAAGTATGAGTTCTTTTTTGTTTATCATACTATTTTATGAAACAAGTTAACTCTTTATATTGTGTTTTGTATAGAAATTTCTGATAATATATAAGTAGAACTTGAAAACAAAGGGGAGAAATAATCATGAAACTAGTCGTTATTAACGGTACACCAAGAAAATTTGGTCGAACTCGTGTGGTGGCAAAATATATTGCGGATCAATTTGAAGGGGAATTATATGATTTAGCAATTGAGGAGTTACCTTTATACAATGGAGAAGAGTCACAACGTGATTTAGAGGCAGTAAAAAAATTAAAAACGTTAGTGAAAGCTGCGGATGGGGTTGTATTATGTACACCAGAATATCATAATGCGATGAGCGGTGCGCTGAAAAACTCTTTAGATTACTTAAGTAGTAGTGAATTTATTCATAAACCAGTTGCGTTGTTAGCGGTTGCTGGTGGCGGTAAAGGTGGAATAAATGCATTAAACAGCATGCGAACGGTCGCTAGAGGTGTTTATGCAAATGCAATTCCAAAACAAGTTGTGCTTGATGGATTACATGTGCAAGATGGTGAACTTGGGGAAGATGCAAAACCATTAATTCATGATGTAGTTAAAGAATTAAAAGCATATATGAGCGTATATAAAGAGGTGAAAAAACAACTAGGAGTGGAGTGATATGTCCTCACTTTATCATGATTCTCGCT
The DNA here is from genome assembly GCF_051917185.1 of Bacillus cereus group sp. MYBK108-1. Taxonomy (NCBI): domain Bacteria; kingdom Bacillati; phylum Bacillota; class Bacilli; order Caryophanales; family Bacillaceae; genus Bacillus; species Bacillus cereus group sp. MYBK108-1. The sequence continues at coordinate 112,238 of NZ_JBQAHZ010000009.1, read as the reverse complement.
TGTATTACATTCTAGGAGCCAATAGTCTATCTGCTATTGGTTCCGGAATTGTTATGATAACGATTCCTTGGCTGTTAATTAAAGAGAGTGGAGGAGAGACAACATTTGGTTATGTTTCTATCATTGCAACCCTCATTATGTTTTTATTAACACCATTCATTGGGCAAAGTATTGATCGTTTTTCAAGAAAATCTTTATTGCTATGTAACGAAGGAATCGGAATAGCCGTAATCGGAATAATGGTTATATGGGGATTTGCTGGGCAACCTTATCATTCTATTCACTATATTCTTATTTATATAGCCGGATCATTCTACTATTTATTGTTTTATCCTACAATATTTGCGTTCAACCAAGAGATATTTCAAGCAGAACATTATAAAAGTTTAAGTGGAACGATGGAAATACAAGGACAGTTAACACAAGTTATTTCTGGAGCGGCTGCGAGCTTCTTAATTGAAATTGTATCTTTGAAGTGGATTTTGTTAGTAGACATGTTAACTTTTGCTGGAGCATTTTTTCTTTTCTTATGTATACCGTACGTAAAGAAAAAAGAAGTGAAAAGAAAAATAACATTTAAGAAGCAATTGTTTGAAGGAATTCACTTTATGAAAAAACGTCCTAAGCTCTTTTGGTTCTTACTGGCCACTTATATGCCGTTTATAGGCGTTATGATGGCAAATTATTTAATACCAGTTTATATTTCGGATATACTTAAAGCCAATGCCTCTGTATACGCAATAGAGGGCACGATGTACGGTGTCGGAGCGGTTGTTGCAGGAATCTGTATTCCACTCATAATGAAATATGTAAAAACAGAAGTTTCAATCGTTATGACGATGTTCATTTATGTAATTTCAATTACCGCAATGTTTATTGAACCTTCCGTAATTTTCTTATATGGACTTGCAATTTTTCATGCAGTTGGAAATGCGGGTACAAGAGTGGCGAGAAATGTATTGATGATGGAGGAAATTCCAAACGAAGTAATGGGACGTGTAGACAGCTTATTTCGCCTAATTGGTACTGGAATACGAATTGTATTATTAATGCTGTTTACAGCGGGTGTATCTAAAGCCGGAGTAATGCTTCCGTTTTACGTATTAAGCTGCATATTGATCTTCTCATTAGGAATCGCTATTTATTATGTACTATCACAACGTAAAGTAGCGGCGAATGTTTCTAATAAATCAATCGTTTAAAAAACACTTCTGCCGCCCTTTCTTTTTCTGTATAATAAAAAGAAAGGGAGTGCAAACTTATTTATGAACAAATGGATCTTTCTTATCATTTTATTATTACCGCCACTATACATCATTTATATGACGTTTAGAATGAACAAAGTTGCTCGTGAAAAGTTGAGCTATCACTCTCCGTACGTTCTTATACTGGGTGCAAAGTTATTTGGAGATAGACCGTCTTTATCTCTTCAAAATCGTTTGGATGTAGCGGTGGAGTATTTATTTTCCCATCCTGAAGCGAAAGTAATTGTTTCAGGTGGTCAAGGAGAAGATGAAGATATACCGGAAGCTCACAGCATGAGAAACTATTTAATGGTACACGGTATAGATGAGAGTCGTATTTTAATAGAAGATCAATCTACAAATACGTATGAAAACTTAAAGTTTAGTATGGATTTATATAATGTGAAACATGCAGTAGTTGTAAGTAATACGTATCATTTATATCGAACGAAAATAATTGCAAAGCGTTTAGGCATGAAGATGGAGGCACTAGCTGCTGAAACACCAATTCGTTCTAAGAGAAAAATGTATGTTCGCGAATATGCTGCTATTATGAAAACAATATTGTTCGACCGTTAGAGCTCAAATGTGAGCTCTTTTTTAATTTAAAAGCGTATCATTTGAAATGAATGCCATATTCCATCAAAATAAAGGAAACAACATTAAAGGAGTTGTATTTGTGATTCAATTTAATCATGTGTCAAAATCGTATGAAGATGGCACGAAAGCAGTGGATTCATTGCATTTAGAAATTAAAAAGGGAGAATTTTTTGTTCTCATCGGTCCGAGTGGATGCGGTAAAACAACGACAATGAAGATGATTAATCGTTTAATCGAAACGACTGAAGGATCGCTTTTAATCGATGGAAAAGATATTCAACAATATAATATAAACGAATTACGTTGGGATATAGGATACGTGTTGCAACAGATTGCTTTGTTTCCTCATATGACAATTGCTGAAAATATTGCAATTGTTCCTGAAATGAGGCAATGGAGCAAAAAAGAAATTAAAGCACGCGTCGATGAATTGTTACATATGGTTGGATTAGATCCGGATATTTATCGAAATCGTATGCCTGATGAATTGTCAGGAGGACAAAAACAACGTGTCGGTGTCGTGCGAGCATTAGCTGCAAACCCGAAAATCGTTCTTATGGATGAACCATTTAGTGCGTTAGATCCATTAAGTAGGGAACAGCTTCAGAAGGATATTGTACAGTTGCAAAAAAAGATTCAAAAAACAATCGTATTTGTAACACATGATATGCAAGAAGCATTATCACTTGGAGATCGCATTTGTATTATGAAAGAAGGAAAAGTTGTTCAACTAGATACACCAGAAGGAATTATACATAATCCGAAAAATGAATTTGTAGAGGAGTTTATTGGAAATCGCGGACGAACTTGGTATCAGGGGAAAAGTATAGCAGATGTATTGCCGCTTGATCAAAGTGTGCAATTAGAAGGGCAGGCGCTATCATTACATTCTTCTTTACAAGAAGCGTTAATTCGTGTGCGTGATGAGGAGGTCGTTCCAGTTGAAAAAAACGGTCAATATATTGGAGCGTTAACAAGTCGTCATATTGTCAATTACATTGTTGAACAAATGAAGGAAAGAGGCTAAACAGTGACTAATTTTATACAAACGTTCCAAGAACGAAAAATAGAATTACTAACTGCATTAAGTGAGCATTTACAAATATCGCTTATTTCATTATTTTTTGCAGTAATTATAGCGGTGCCACTTGGCATCTTATTAACAAGAAAAGAACGAATGGCTGAATTTATAATAGGAACTTCTGCAGTAATGCAGACAGTGCCATCACTTGCATTACTCGGACTATTAATTCCATTAGTAGGAATCGGAAAACTTCCAGCGATTATCGCATTAGTTGTGTATGCACTATTACCTATTTTACGAAATACATATACAGGAATAAGGGAATTAGATGAATCTCTAATAGAAGCCGCGAAAGCTATGGGGATGAATAGTTGGAGAAGATTGTGGAAGGTAGAACTTCCTCTTGCATTGCCTATCATTATGGCCGGTATTCGTACAGCGATGGTATTAATTGTTGGAACGGCTACATTAGCAGCTCTCATTGGTGCTGGTGGGCTCGGTAAGCTTATACTATTAGGTATAGATCGAAATGATCATGCACTTATCATTTTAGGGGCCGTACCAGCCGCGTTACTCGCTTTATTCTTTGATATAGTACTTCGCATACTTGAACGACCGAAACGCTCTTCTAAGCGTGTTATATTGACGATATGTATTGTTTGTATAATGATTGCTTCTCCATTTCTTTGGAGTACAGAAAAGAAAGATATTGTTATTGCGGGCAAACTTGGATCAGAACCTGAAATTTTAATTCAAATGTATAAGCAGCTTATTGAACAAGATACAGATTTACACGTACAATTAAAACCAGGTCTTGGAAAAACAGCATTTGTATTTGAAGCGTTGAAATCAGGGGAAGTAGATATATACCCAGAATTTTCAGGAACAGCTTTATCTACTTTCGTGAAAGAAGAACCAAAGAGTACAAATCGTGATGAAGTATATGAGCAGGCTCGCATTGGAATGGAAAAGAAATATAATATGATTATGTTGAAGCCAATGGAGTATAACAATACATATGCACTAGCTATGCCGAAAAAAATAGCAGATCAAAAGAATATAAATACAATTTCTGATTTAGGGAATGTTGCACAGGAAGCCAAAGTAGGATTTACATTGGAATTTGCTGATCGTGAAGATGGTTATAAAGGAATGCAAAAATTATATAACTATAAGTTCTCGAATGTTAAAACGATGGAGCCGAAGCTGCGTTATAGCGCAATTGAATCTGGAGATGTTAACGTAATTGATGCATATTCAACAGATAGTGAATTGGAGCAATACGGACTGAAAGTGCTGAAAGATGATAAAGGGTTATTCCCACCTTATCAAGGAGCACCATTATTAAGAAAAGAAACGTTACAGAAATATCCTGAACTTGAAAAGGTATTAAATAAATTATCTGGAAAGATTACAGATGAAGAAATGCGAAAAATGAATTATGAAGTTAACGTAAATGGTAAAAGTAGTGAAGAAGTCGCAAAACAATTTTTACAAAAAGAGAAGTTACTTCGTTAAATTTACAAGAAATATACAAATTTATATGTTTGAAATGACCGTTCATTACAAAATGAGCGGTTTTTTTGTGCATACTTATACATTTTTTCAAAAAAGTATTCCATTTTTGCTCATTTTCTTTTAGAATAAGTAATGTTTTCCTGAAAAAATATAAGAGAAACGTCTATTAGAGAAAAAGGTGACTTTAATAGTTGAACGAACATAACACCTAGAATGACAGATGGGGTGGTACAAATAGAAAAGAAGTTAGGATTTTTTCCATTAATCGCATTAGTAGTTGGAACAATGGTTGGTGGCGGTGTTTTTAGTTTACCGCATGATTTAGCAGTAGGAGCAAACAGTGGTGCAATAATAATTGGCTGGTGTATTACAGCGATGGGAATGATTCCACTTGCGCTCGTATATCAAACGTTAGCAAGACAAAAACCGGAACTTGAAGGTGGAATTTATAGTTATGCACGTGCTGGTTTCGGTGAATATATTGGATTTAATAGTGCTTGGGGATATTGGCTAGCAGGAATCTTAGGTAATGTCGCAACAATTATGTTACTGTTTAGTACATTAGGTTATTTCTTTCCAATTTTCAAAGGAGGAAATAATGTTGCGTCTATCGTTGGGGCATCACTTTTATTATGGACACTTCATTTTTTAATTTTATTTGGAATCCGTGAAGCTTCTATTATGAATGTGATCGCAACAATAGGGAAGTTAGTTCCAATCGTTTTATTTATTGTTGTAATGGTAACAGCCTTTCGCTGGGACACATTTACACATGATTTTTGGGGAGAAGGAACGATCTCACTTTCCGCTATACTTGGTCAAGTGAAAAATACAATGCTTGTAACACTTTGGGTTTTCATTGGAGTTGAAGGAGCGGTTGTATTATCTGGAAGAGCGAAGAATAGTCGAGATGTTGGTAAGGCAACAGTATTGGGACTTATTTTAGTAATGTCCATTTATATTTTAATTTCTGTCCTGTCAATGGGAGCTATGACAAGAGGCGAACTTTCTGTGTTAGAAACTCCGTCCATGGGACATGTATTAGAGCACGTTGTTGGTCCATGGGGTGCAGTTGCGATTAACATCGGATTAGTTGCTTCACTTGTCGGTACATTAATTGGCTGGTTTTTACTTGTTTCTGAAATTTCTCATGTAGCAGGAAAAGATGGCGTATTTCCGAAAGTCTTTACGAAAACAAATAAGAAGCAAACACCGCACATGGCATTATGGATTTCAAATGGTGTTGCCCAAATTATATTTATCATCGTTTTGTTTTCGGAATCAACATATCAAATTATGTATTTCATTGCATCAACATCAATTTTATTACCATATTTATTATCAGCGTTATTCCAATTTAAATTAGTCATTACAAACGAACTAAAAGACGCTAAATTAAAAAACGGAGCGTTAGCTTTAATTGCTTCTATTTACTCTGTATGGCTTCTTTATGCAGCTGGTTTAAAGAATTTACTACTCGTTTCAATTGTGTATGGAATTGGAATTATTGTTTACACGTTTGCAAGAAAAGAACAAGGGAACCGTTGCTTTGTAGGTGCAGAGAAGTATGTGATGTGGGCAATTATTGTTGCGGCTATCACATCAATATATATGTTATTAACTGGAAATATAAAAATGTAAAAAGTCCTTTTCATTTAAAGGGCTTTTTTCTTTGTTTAGAGAATATTTACTACATAAGATATTCAGGAGGGATGAGAATGGAAGAAAAAGAACAGTTGTCTAGAATAATTGATTTAGCTAGTGAGTTAAGGAAAGTATTAGTGCAAGAATCTTTTTTTAATCATCATCCTGAACTAAGAGGAGTCATTGAAAATTTAGCAAGTTCTGTTGAAAATTTGGCGGAATTACAAATAAGTAAAGATGAAAACGCTGAAGATCGATTACGTTACGTACTTGCGAAAATGAAAATTGCTCATAATGCAATTTTACAAGAGAAAAAAGCATTTCCTTCTCATTAATATAAGTTTTTATTTTGAACCTGACGGATAACGTCAGGTTTTTTATTTCTAGTTTTTCGTTTCTTTCATACACTAAGAATAGTATGAAAAAAGAAGGTGACTAAGGTGAAATTACATAAAGCTCTTCAGCCAAGTTTTATAAAACGAATGTACTATATGAGATTTTTAGGGAAATTTACAAAAGCTGAGAAAGAGAAGAGTGGAGAGAATTTTTTTGTACAATGCTTATCGCCAATACCATTCACTTTACAGGAACAATTTACAAATGAACCATATGTATTTGAAGGGTTATGTAGCAATAAAAAGAATGAAAAAATTTTTTCGGAATTAAAGAAGAGGAAATTAGAAAAGCAATTAGTAATGTTTCGTCTTTATTATGAAAGAGGAAATGTATACGTGGAGTTAATATGTACAGAAGAACCGAAAGAAATAGCAAGCAGCTATAAAATGATTCCGGCACCTAAAGTTACAAATCATAAAAAAAGAGAATCTTTAGAGCGAAAACTTAGCAACGGTTATTTATCATTTCTTATGCCAAAATTTCCGAAAGACTTTGAGCCTCCCGAATTATTGTGGCACGATGGAAGATTGTACGGAAACATATCCCTAAAGTCATCAATTAGCTCAATCGCCTATTTTGAACAGAAACGTGAATGTAAATATATAAACTGCAGTGACTGGACGAAGTATGTAGAAATAGCGGTAGAAGATCAATTATATTTTGTAAGTGATTATGTATATGAGCAATTAAAAAAACGAATGCATGAAGAAGGTAAGCTAGTTGAAGTAGAGGATATAAAAATACAAAAAGATGAATGGGAATGGGATGAGCGTGAATCGTCCTTTTTACAGTATGTACAAAGTATGGTGCATAATAAAGGGTTATATTTGGATGAAACGGATATTTATAATTTCCATATAAGTGTAAAAACAAATATGTTAACGATTCTTGGTGGTATACCGGGCGTTGGGAAATCACGTTTTGTGCAAACTTATGCAGAAGCATTAGGGTTACAGTATGGGGAAGAGTTGGTTTGGATTCCAATTTCGCCATCGTATCAAGAACCACATGATTTACTTGGTTACCTTCATCCAAATGGTACTTTTATTGAATCTGAAGCGAAGTTAGTTAGGACGTTAATGAAGGCGAAAGAAAATCCAAATCAACTGTATATAATCGTTTTTGATGAAATGAACATGTCTCATATTGAGCATTGGTTTACTCCGTTTCTATCTGTTCTTGAACTTGAAACAAAAAATCGTATTTTAAACTTGTATGAGGGTGTACAGGACATAGAGAATTCAATTCCATCAACAATTGAAATTGGAGAAAATATTATATTTATAGGTACTGTAAATTTTGATGAAACAACGAAAGAGCTCTCTGATCGATTATTAGACCGAACGAACCTAATAACGTTACAGAAAATTCCGTTTTGTGAGATGGGCATGGAACAGGGGAAAGTCGTATTACATCCACCTTTGAAAGTAACGGCGGGAGAATTTCGGATAAATTGGATGAGAAATAAAGCGATGATTGAAGTGTTTTCTGAAGAAGAATTAGAGCTATTAGATAAGTTGCATGTCGTATTGTCATCACATGACGCGTCTAAGGGAATTTCTTTCCGATGTGCAAATGCAATTGCGACTTATTTGCAAAACATACCGTTTCAAAATAACCATACCTATATGATTAGTAGAGAAGAGGGGTTTGATTTACAAATAAAGCAGCGTGTATTGACGAAAATCAGAGGGACCGAAATGATGGTTGGGCCTTTACTTTCTGAAGAAGCAAAAAGGGGGGCGACCTTAGTACCTCTTTTGCAATCTACACTTGCAAACAGAGTATCTACATTTGAACATTCTTTAGCATATATACGAGAAAAACGTAGAGAACTGGAGTTGTATGGATATGCAAAATGAAGGGCGTTATGAAACAAAAATCGTTGATACGAATGAAACGCTCCCTTTTGTATTAAAGTTAATCATTGGAAATGAGGGGAAAGGAGATTATATTTTATTAAATCGTCTTTGTACATCTACTACAGCATTAGTTCAATGTATTTATAAAGTACAAGAATTAAAACCAATAAGATTGCAGTACAATTATGAGATCCCAATGAATATTACTTTTATATGGAATAAAGTATATGAGGGACAGAAAAATATAAAAGAGGCTCAATATGAAATAAATGAAAAAAAACAAAGAGTATTAATATATGAACACGGGAAAACAGAATTCTTTTATCCATGGCGCTGTGGTCTATACCATTTTGAAGTGCGTATAGAAGATACAACGTATTATGGCGCATTTCAAATCGTACCGAAAAACTTTTTTGATGATCAATTTGAAATGATTCAAGACTATGTGAAGTCAATTTTAAATGAGTTGATTTTGGATAGAGGTTACTATAAAAAAACCTTCTCTGCACTTAGCGATATTGAGGATTCTTCTTATTTAGTGTTACTTAGAAAGTTACCGCAAAAAATGAAAATGATAAAGCAAATCTTTAAGAAAATAGAATCAAGCTCAAAATTTATAAATGAATATAAATGGGAAGGAAAAGAGCGAAAGCCAACAAGAAAAGGAACTATAGTGGCAGAACGAAAACCTTATACCAAACATTATAATCGTAAGTTTATGGAACAAAAAAATAGTAAGGAAAATGCATTTCTTAAATATAAAGCGATGCAATTTTATCATTATTTAATTGAAGCTAAAAGTTTTTTACGTCAAACAATTGAAATATTAGAAAGAGAAAAAAAGAAAAAATCAGAAGAGTTTCAAGCTGTAAAAACGATTATACAAACAATTGAGCGTAATGGATCAGTAACCGATAGAGAGAAGCAAAAATATAAAAATATACATTTACTAAAAGAAGCCGATTTACGAAAGAGCTCAATGAAAATACAAGAATATAAAATATTGGCGCATATTGTGCATGAAAATGTACAATACTTTCAAATGTTAATGCACTCTTCATTTTGGAGGGAAGTTACTGAAACAAGTAACATGAACTTACATGATTTATCGATACCACATCAACAATTACTACATCATTTAGAAGTACTCCCGCAATATACGGATCAATCTCCATCATTATTATTTGTTTATAAGCCAACGTTTTTAGTGTATGAATATTACGCTTTTTTTATCGTTATTTCACTTTTAGAGCAAATTGGTTTTGAGGCTAGAAACTCCATCCGTGAACAAATACAAGAACATTTTTATGTAGATGGATTACAAGATGGAACGACAGTAGTTTTAGAACGAGATGATATAAAGGTGCATGTCGCATTTAATGACTTAATTGAAACACATCCTCTTATTGCATTAAGTAAAGGTAGTAATTTTTACAATGGTGAGGATACGAAGAAGCCAGATATTCGCTTAGACTGTTATGTAAAAGAAGATGGGAAATACGTATATAAATCTTCTATTATTATTGAAGTGAAGTATAGTCCAATGTACAATATTTTTCAGCACGTCGGAAATACGAAAGCAACTGAGCAAATGTATAAGTACTGGTCTATAAAGTATGTAGAAGAACAGGATGGAAAGCGAGTCTATTATCGAAGGTCAATTTATGAAGTCATTTGTGTATATCCAGGAAGCCATATGCATAGTAAAAAAATTGAGTCTGGATGCGGTGTTTTCTTGCAGTTATATCCATATAAGACGAAACAAGGGGAAGAGAAATTAGCTGGAAAACATGGGATGGTACAAATTTTTGAAAAATGGCTAAAAAGCATTAAGAAGTAAAAGAAATCCTTTTTCATAAAGGATTTCTTTAGATTAAGAAGAATTATATGCTGTATGGAAAGAAACGTAGTGTAATTTAGATTTGAAAAGTGCTACAAATGTGTTATTAAAAGGAATGTGAGCGCGGGATAAAAGTCGATTAAATTGGAATCTAATTCATTTTGCAGAATATAATAAGTCATAAATATTTTTAGTTGCATACGAAGATTTGTTCTTATATGATAGATAGTGAAAGCGTTATCAAAAAAACAGAGCGGCGATGGGAAAGGCGGTTAAATATGTTCCAGCGTGTTCAAACAAAGGAAGAACATTTTGGGTTCGAGCAACTATGGGGAGATTTTTGTGAAGAAAGAAACTTAATGTTCGTAGAACGTAATTTAAATCCATCACGATTTTTATTAATAGAAGATGAACATCCTATTGGTACAGTAGAATGTATTAAGTATACGGTACCTGAACAATCGAATTCTGAGTTTTTCTATCCGTTTTCTAAAAATGATTTAGTAAAAGATTTGAAGAATGTATATGAAATAGGCAAGTTAAGTATTTCGAAAACGTCTCGTGGAAGAGGACATTTCAAAAGGCTAACAGCTATTTTATTTATACATGCGTTAGAAACAAAAGCTGAATGGTACATTGCAGCAGTAACAAAAAGAATGTATATGTATTTACTTACACTTGGTTTTCCAATTGAACCAATAGATAATCCTTTTCAGTTTCATGATACTTTACAAGGTGTACCAGTAAGAATTCATGCTCGAAAAGGGGTTACGCATTTGTATTCTTTAAAAGAATTTCGTGATGTGATTCAAGGGAATGCTCATGCACAGGCATTAATTACAGAATACAGTAAAAATATTATGTTAACGAAATAAAGCGAAGTGAATATGTATAATAAAGAGAATAATATTTGTATAGGATATAACTCTTCATTAAAAAAGACCCTTATTATTTTAATAAGGGTCTAAAAATTATAATCCAAATATACTAAAAATCATTTTGCGGCGCTTCGGTTTCTTTTCTCGTTCATATGTTGGTTTTGAATCCGGAGTAATATAAATGGGTTCTTCTTTCGTTAGGGCAGCTTCTAACTTTTGAATTCGCTCTAACATTTCCTCCATTTCACGACGGTGTTGTAAAAGTTGGTACGTGACGACATCATTTGCCTTATCTTGCATTTGTTCTTCCATTCGATCAAGTCTTCTCGTAATAGTGTTTAATTGATTAGCTAATTGCTCAAAATCATTCGATGATATGTTTTGAACAATTGTATTAACTTGAGTTTTTAATTCCTCAACTTCATTTGAGGAAGCCTTTTGAGTAGATTGAGAATTTTGAGATTGCTCTATTTGAAATCGATGGTGTTCTAACATTTGATCGACATCCTCTTGTGTGAAAATAAAGTGGCCATATTTGTTTTTCTCTATCGTAAGATTTAATTGTTGCGCGATCCGGACAACAGCCTTTGGGCTAACACCTAATTTCTTTGCGATAAATGGTGTTTTATATTCCAAAATAATCCCTCCTATATATATCCTGTTGAATGATTTCGAGCTATGAAGTAAGTTCCCTTCTAGTGCGACAAAAGAAGTGTGGAATCGGCAAAGAAAGTGTTTTTTCACGAAATTGAGTTGAGGAGAATAGTTCTTTTAAATAAAAATGTCTTATCGTAACATTTAGAATAATTTGACGAGTGTAAATGAATTAGATTATCATAATGATAAATATCTTTTTTATGTATGCATATAATATATAAAAAGGTGGTTGCTAATGTAGAATTTTGTTAGAGTATTAGAATGCTTACTTCACTTGAATAAAATTAAGTAGGAGGTGGCTTCCTTGCTTACAAAGTAAGTAAGGAAAAGTATTTGGACATATATAGTATAAGTATAGTGATTGTTTTAATTGCCTTAACGGCATTTTTCGTTGCAGCAGAATTTGCAATTGTTAAAGTGAGAAGTTCACGAATTGACTATTTAATTGCAGAAGGAAATAATCGTGCAACATCGGTCAAAACAGTCATTACAAACTTAGACGAATATTTATCTGCTTGTCAGCTAGGAATTACTGTTACAGCTTTAGGAATTGGGTGGTTTGGTAAACCTGCGTTAAAGCAAATGTTTGATACGCTTTTTGCAAATTGGAATATCTCTACTCAACTAGCAGACATTTTTGCTGTAATTTTAGTATTTTTGTTAATTACTTTTTTACATGTTGTAATAGGGGAATTGGCCCCAAAAACATTTGCAATTCAAAAATCTGAACAAGTGAGTTTGCTTGTTTCTAAACCGTTAATTTTCTTTTATCGTATTGCATTCCCATTCATTTGGCTATTAAATGGTTCAGCTCGAATCATTACGAAGCTGCTAGGGCTGAAACCGCCGAAGGGGCATGATGAGGTTCATTCAGAAGAAGAATTACGGTTGTTAGTTTCAGAAAGTTATAGAAATGGTGAGATTAATCAATCTGAATATAAATATGTGAATAAAATTTTTGAATTTGATGATCGGATTGCAAAAGAAATAATGGTACCTCGAACTGAAATGAATATTATAAGTAAAGAGATGCCTGCTGAAGAAGCTTTGCAAAAAATGTCTCGTGAAAAATATACAAGGTATCCAGTTGTTGATGGCGACAAAGACCACGTAATAGGTTTTGTGAATTTTAAAGATATTTTTACTGAATTTGTACAACATAAAGCTGTTAATAAGAAGACAGTAGAGCAATATATGAGACCAATTATTTTAGTTATCGATTCTATTCCAATTCATGATTTGTTTTTAAAAATGCAAAAAGAAAGAACACATATTGCTATATTGATAGATGAATATGGTGGAACATCTGGACTTGTTACTGTTGAAGATATTCTGGAAGAAATTGTTGGAGATATTCAGGATGAGTTTGATACGGATGAGCAGCCAGAAATTCAACAAGTTAGTGAAACGAAGACGATACTAGAGGGAAAAGTACTTGTTAGTGAAGTGAATACGTTATTTGGTTTAGGGATTGATGATGATGGTGTTGATACAATCGGTGGTTGGATTTTAACGAAGAATATAGAGATTGCTGAAGAGGATTCCATTGAAATTGAAAATTATAAGTTTTGTGTGAAAGAATTAGATGGACATTATATAAAAAGATTAGAAGTTACAAAGATAGTAGAATCGATTGTTATTTTAGAAGATGAAAAACAAATTTCGTTACAAGAGCAAATTAGCTCGTAAACTCTGCTATATAGCAGAGTTTTTTTGAGCATAATGTTTTTTGAGGCATAGGGGCTATGATACAATGACATAAGTTGAACCTTTCACTAGGTGAAGTATTGTTGTATACATATATTTGGAAGGAGAAGAATTATGAAAAAGCATTTATATATAAATGGAGATTGGAAATCTGTAAACACGTATAAACCATTATACGCACCATATTCTGAAGAAACATTAGCGGAAATTGCACAAGGCACGGAAGAAGATGTAAAAGAGGCTGTTACCGCTGCAAAAAATGCAATGACAAAAATGAATAAATTATCTGCATATGATCGTGCGACTATTTTAGAGAAAGTTGCACAAAAAATGGATGAAAGAAGAGAAGAATTTGCAGAGATTATTGCAAAAGAAGCTGCAAAACCAATACGTGCTGCAAGGGGAGAAGTAGATCGTACTGTTCAAACATACAAATTTGCAGCTGAAGAAGCGAAGCGTATATATGGTGAGACATTGCCATTAGACGCCGCACCTGGTGCAGATGGGCGTATTGCATATACAATCCGAAAGCCGATTGGGGTTATAGGGGCTATTACACCATTTAATTTCCCATTAAATTTAGTAGCGCATAAAGTTGGACCAGCAATCGCTGCCGGAAATACAGTTGTATTAAAGCCAGCTGATCAAACGCCATTATCATCGTATGCATTAGTTGAGTTATTTGAAGAGGCAGGATTGCCAAATGGAGCTTTAAATATCATTTCTGGCCCTGGCCCCACGGTTGGTGAGGCAATCGTCAAAAATGATTACGTTGCTTCTATTACTTTTACCGGAAGTCCAAAAGTTGGAATCGGAATAAAACAAAAGGCTGGGCTAAAACGAGTTACGTTAGAACTAGGTTCAAATGCTGCTGTTATTATTGATGAAGATGTAGAGTTAACAGATGAAATAATTGAACGTGTAAAATGGGGAGCATTTGTTAATAATGGGCAAGTTTGTATTTCAGTACAACGTGTTTTTGTACATGAAACGAAAATACATGAATTTCTCTCAAAGCTAAAGAAAGCGATGGAATCAGTTGTTGTTGGTGATCCATTGCTTGAGGAAACGGATGTATCAGCTTTAATTTCAAAAAAAGATGTAGAGCGAATTGATATGTGGGTTCAAGAAGCAATTAAGGAAGGAGCAACTGTTTTATGTGGTGGTAAGAAGCAGGATGCAAGAATTTTTGAACCGACTGTATTAACAAATGTTCCAGATCATGTATCTGTGCAGTGCCAAGAAGTATTCGGTCCACTCATGACAGTAAATACATTTAAAGAATTTGATGAAGCGATTGAGCAAGTAAATAATTCGCGTTACGGCTTACAGGCAGGAGTATTTACAAATAATTTATTTAAAGCAATGCGTGCAATTGATGAGCTAGAGGTTGGTGGTGTCATGATTAATGATATTCCAACGTTCAGAGTAGATCATATGCCTTATGGTGGTGTGAAAGAAAGTGGCACGGGACGCGAAGGAATTAAATATGCAATAGAAGAAATGACAGAAATGAAATTAGTATGTATTAAAAAATAAAGTGGAAAAACTTAAAACTTGCACTAAAAAACGAGTAGGAAATGTTTACGATTCCATACTCGTTTTTTACGCTTCTAGTAACTATTTAATTAAGTGTAACTTTTACTTCATTTCTTGTTTGAAAATAGTATCTTCTACATAAATTTGTTCTTTATCTATAGCAGTAGCATGAGTTAATACTAAACCGATTGGTGTTTTTGTATCTTTATTTTGAACAATTGTAAAAGGAACATTTTTTTCGTTTGCTAATTTAATGTATTTTGATAAATGTGGGTAAGCAATGCCACCATTTAGGAGGAGTTGTAATGATTGAGAAGAGCGCATGCTACCCGCCACTTCAGAGTATACATTACTTTGCATTACTTGACCGATTGTTAAAGCGATTTCCACACGCTCACGTAATGTAGTTAAATACATATTACGTTCTTCTGGTTTGTTTTGCTTTTGGCCGTAAATGCCTTCTTGGAGATAATCTTCCACATTTTTATTTACCATATTTTTCACACCTTTCATTTTCTATTGTACGCAAGAATTAAAAATGATGCAAAAAAAGTCGTTTTGACTACGGAAATAATGAAAATATGTGAAGGAAAAAGGGGATTTGTATACAATTAGTTAAATAAGAAAGAAAAAATAATTTTATCAACAGAAATTAACAAAATGTGACAAAAATCTATTAACGAATCGTATTTTTTGTGTTAATATTCAAAATATAAAGGGTATTCGTCGTATGGAAATGGAGGGAATGGAGGTTTTTCCAATCGATAAGGATATTAAAGAAATATTTTGTTCACACTTGAAAAACAATAGGCACCAATTCGTAGAGAACTGGAAAAACAAAATGATAATTTCCGAAAAAGATCCATTTAAACTAGAAGTAGTTCAAAATGGAGAGGATTTACTAGAGTTAATTATCGAACTTACTATGGAAGATAAAGATATAAATTATCTTCAACCGTTATGTGAGAAAATTGCTATTGAACGTGCTGGAGCAGATGCGAATATTGGAGATTTTGTTTATAACGCAAACGTGGGAAGAAATGAACTTTTCGAAGCGATGTGTGAATTAGATGTTAGCGCTCGTGAATTGAAACCAATTATGGCAAAAATACATACTTGTTTTGACAAATTAATTTATTATACCGTTTTAAAATACTCGGAAATTATATCGAAGAATTTAGAGGAAAAACAGCAATATATTAACGAAACACATAAAGAAAGGCTGACGATTTTAGGGCAAATGTCAGCTAGTTTTGTACATGAATTTCGTAATCCGCTTACTTCCATTATGGGGTTTGTTAAATTATTAAAGGCGGATCATCCGAGTTTATCGTATTTAGATATTATTTCGCATGAATTAGATCAATTAAATTTTCGTATTTCGCAATTTTTACTCGTATCGAAAAAAGAAATGTGGAATGAATCGGAACGGTTTTGGCTTAATGACTTGTTTCAAGACATTATACAATTCTTATATCCGAGTTTGGTCAATGCGAATGTTTTGATTGAAAAGAATTTACCGTATCCAATTCCGCTTGTTGGTTATCGGAGTGAAGTGAGACAAGTATTTTTAAACATATTAATGAATTCAATTGATGCTCTTGAATCAATGAAAGAAGAACGAAAAATTATCATTGATGTATTTGAAGAAGATCAAGCTATTCGAATTGTGATAAAAAATAATGGACCAATGATTCCAGCTGAAAATGTAGAAACGATTTTTGAACCATTTGTAACTACTAAAAAGTTAGGAACTGGTATTGGATTATTTGTATGTAAACAAATTGTGGAAAAACATAATGGATCCATTATGTGTCGATCAGATAACGATTGGACAGAATTTCAAATTGCATTTCAAAAATAAACAGTCTACACCAAATGAATGGTGTAGACTGTTTTAATTTGTGAGTATAACGGCTTCTAATTTAGGATCTTTAGTTGAATAACCTACTATTGAAATTGTATAAATAACATTTGGTTCAACATTGAATTTTGGTATAGTCAATAAAACGTTTTTATTATCTGCGAGTGAAATTTCAATATCTGCTGTACCAGGGCTAACTTGCAAAAAATCTGTTATTTGTTTAAAGAGTACATTTTCAAATAAATGATCCCCATCTTTTAAATCTACGTTTACAACAGGGGTATCTGGAGAGAAATGTGCAAACCGTATTTTGGCTTGACCAGCTGGTAAATGTGTATTATCAAGTATAGGCTGTAATTGTAGGTGATTATCACTATTTATTGCAGCAAGAGTATAAGTATGATTTCCCATTATTGGTACCAACGCTGAAAAGATTGGAGTTTCATTTCCGACAGGAACAATATCTATACGGTATTTACCTTGCACTAATGATAAATAAGGGCTGAATTGCTTAAATGAAATATTTTTAATAACCTTTTGTCCGTTTACTAAAATGTCAACCGCTGGTATATTTGGATCGGCATGAAAAATTCTTATATGTGACGGTAAAGCAGCTTCTTGTGAGTCTCTTGTTTCATACGCCTGTACAAGTTTTGATAGTGCATCGTAATATTTCATATATAATTCTATATATTTTTTAGGATTACGAAACTGATAGTAACGTGCGAGTTGTTCGTATTGTGTAACTTCTTGTCCATATTTTTCGATTTCAGATTGAGACATGAACATTCCTCCTTTGTCATCATTAAAACTATATGCGAAGCAAGAAAGCGGTTATGCAAAAAAAATGATTTTATAAAGGGAAAATTAAAAATTGACAACAAATATGTTTTCATAAAGAGGTGCTGGTGCTTACGAGAATTTCGCAGAGTAAAGCAGTACATATGACTGTACGAAAGTAAAATAAATGCCAAATTGAAAGTGCATTTCAATTAACATATTGAATACATGTCCAAAAATCGCTAGAAAACTAGGGATTTTTTTAATTATAGGCAAATACACATACAAAGTGATAATTGTCCTACATAAATTATAAAGGAAAGATACTTTGAATCTGAGGAAAGGAGTGCCACTTCGGGATAGGGATATCCCGATAGTAATTGTGAATGAAGTTATGAAAAGGTTTTGTGTTATAGGCTGTAGGATGAATTTGTAAACTTCATTTTTCTATTTATTTTAGCAATTGACAGTATTAACCCATAAGAGAGCGTCATGACGAACTGATTAGTGTGGTTAATCGGTTCTTTTTTTATAGTTTAAAACTGAAAAGTTTACATAATGAATAGGAATCTGAATTGATTAGTAAGGTGGGTGTCGAAATTTGTTTTAAAATATGCAATTTAAAGTAGGATAATAGGAAGGAGTTTAACGGGAGTTCCGTCGAAGTGTACAGAATGTCGGCATTTAAGGACAGTTGGCATTATGCTATAAAAACATTTGGTGATGTAGTCATTTCATATAAAAAGGAGGGTTATTTGGGCGTATAGAAAAGGGTTGGTCTTCGGTTTTTTAGTTCTGAATTTTCTGTTTTATAAAAATTTTTAAGCACTCATTTGTATATTTTATAATAGTTTTTTGATAAATTCACTGCTTTTGCAGAGGATTCTTTTTTATGAAAGAAACGTCAATTTTCTTCATATATATATACAAATTGGAGAAATGGGGGAGCGCTATGCGCGATTACTTAATTAAACCACTTGTTGGTCAGCCGTATCCAATGATTTCACATGGAAAAGGTGTTTATTTGTATGATCAAAATGGCAATAAATATTTTGATGGTTCGTCAGGAGCAATTACGGCAGGTATTGGGCATGGCGTAAAGGAGATTGCAGACGTTATTAAAAAGCAAGCTGAGGAGATTGCTTTCGTTTATAGATCACAGTTTACGAGTGAACCAGCTGAAAAATTAGCGAAGAAGTTAAGTGATTTAAGTGTAGGAGATTTGAACTGGAGTTTTTTTGTAAATAGTGGCACGGAAGCGAATGAAACAGCTATGAAAATTGCAATTCAGCATTTTCAAGAGCGAGGTATTCAAGGGAAACATAAAATTTTATCAAGATGGATGAGTTATCACGGTATTACGATGGGTGCTTTATCGATGTCTGGGCATCCACTACGTAGACAACGTTTCGTATCTATTTTGGAAGATTATCCGACTATACCAGCTCCATATTGTTTCAGATGTCCTGTTCAAAAGGTATATCCAACTTGTCAGCTGGCATGTGCGACTGAACTAGAAAGATCAATTGAAAGAATTGGTGCAGAGCATATTGCTGCTTTTATTGCTGAGCCGATTATCGGAGCAGCTGGAGGCGCGGTTGTTCCGCCGAAAGACTATTATAAAGTCATTAAAGAGATTTGCGACCATTACGATATTTTATTTATTGCGGATGAAGTAATGACTGGGCTCGGTCGTACTGGAGCATGGTTTGCGATGGAGCATTGGGGCGTAGAGCCGGATATTATGACACTTGGTAAAGGGTTAGGAGCGGGATATACACCGATGGCAGCGACAGTTGTAAGTGATCGTGTTATGGAACCAATATTACGTGGATCACGTTCAGTAATGAGCGGTCATACGTTAAGTGCAAATCCATTGTCTGCAGCAACGGCTTTAGCTGTTATTGAATATATGGAGAAACATAATCTTCCTGAAAAAACAGCAGAAAAGGGAGAGTATTTAATAAAAGGCTTACAGAAAGTTCAGCAACAATCGACAATCATTGCTGATGTGCGCGGAAAAGGGTTGCTAATCGGAGTAGAATTGCAACCGTTTACAAAAGCGTCAGAGCTTATTTCAGTTGCAGCTAAAAATGGTCTGCTGTTATACCAAGCAGTTTCAGGGCAAGCAGGAAAAGAAGATAGTGCACTGCTTGTAGCACCGCCAATGACAACTACATATTCCGAGTTAGATGAATTACTTTCAATTTTCTCTAAAAGTGTGGAAGAGATGATGCAAAAAGGAGGGCATAGTATCGCATGACAACTATTACAAATACATTCGGTAAATTAAAAGAAATTGAGGAAGTAATTTCTTTGTTCCATGATGATATGACATTGATGTTTGGGGGATTTGGAGGGATTGGATCCCCTCCATCTTTAATACAGGCAATTTTAGAAAAAGGCGTTACAAATTTAAATTTAATTGGAAATGACACTGGATTTCCTGATGTAGGTATCGGTCGTCTTGTTACAAATGAAAGAGTTAAATCAATAATTACTTCTCACATTGGCTCCAATCCAAATGCAGGAAGGCAACTAAACGAGGGAAGGTTACAAATTGAGTTTTCTCCGCAGGGAACATTAGCAGAGCGTATTCGCGCTGGTGGCGTTGGTCTTGGTGGTGTTTTAGTTGATGTTGGTGTTGATACGATTGTGGAAGAGGGAAAACGAACAGTTGAAATGAATGGTAAGACCTACTTAGTTGAAACAGCATTAACTGCTGAAGTTTCAATTGTATATGCGAAAAAGGCAGATCCGTTTGGTAACCTTGTATTTGACAAAAGTGCACGAAATATGAATCCCCATGTAGCTATGGCTGGGGATATAACAATTGTAGAAGCAGAAGAAATAGTCCCGCTTGGAAGTTTAGATCCAGAGGAAATTGTCGTTCCAGGTGTTTTCGTAAATTATATTGTACCGTCGGAAGGAGTGAACTGGAAATGGGTATGGGCGTAGAAGTGAGGGATAAGATTGCTAGGCGTGCGGCGAAAGAAATACAAAATGGTATGATTGTAAATTTAGGTATTGGCATACCATCGCTTGTACCAAATCATTTGCCTGAAGATATAAATGTTATGTTTCATGCGGAAAATGGAATCGTCGGCATGGGACCAACGCCAAGTAAAGGGAATGAAGATGAAAATTTGTGTAATGCAGCAGGTTTACCAACTTCTCTTATAACAGGAGCGAGTTATTTCGATAGCTGCACAGCGTTTGGGATGATTCGAAAAGGTTTGCTAGACATAACGATTCTTGGTTCATTACAAGTAAGTGAAAATGGTGATTTAGCAAACTGGATTGTACCTGGAAAACGTGTTCCAGGTATTGGTGGAGCAATGGATTTAGCACAAAAAGCGAAGCGGGTCGTTGTTGTGATGAATCATGTTGATAAGTACGGAAATGCAAAAATTGTTTCAGAGTGTACATTGCCATTAACTTCAAAGAAATGTGTAGATTTAATTATTACTGATATGGCAGTCATGGAGGTAACTCCGAGTGGACTTATATTACAAGAATTAATGAGCCCATACACAGTAGAAGATGTAAAACGACATACAGAAGCTGATTTTCAAATTAGTTCTAACTTACTAGTAATTGAATGAAGGGAGATGTAATATATGGAGCAATTAAAAAAGCAAGTTTGTGATTATATTGAGAGCCATGAAGAGGAAAGTGTGAAATTTTTAAAACGATTAATTCAAGAAAAGAGCGTATCTGGTGATGAAAGCGGTGCGCAGGCAATTGTGATTGAAAAATTACGTGAATTAGGTTTAGAGCTCGATATATGGGAGCCTTCTTTTTCTAAAATGAAAGATCATCCTTATTTTGTATCACCCCGTACAAGTTTTTCAGATAGCCCAAATATTGTAGCAACTTTAAAAGGAAGTGGCGACGGGAAATCTATGATATTGAATGGGCATATTGATGTAGTTCCAGAAGGGGATGTGAATCAGTGGGAACATCATCCTTATAGCGGTGAGAAAATCGGAAATCGTATATATGGCCGTGGAACGACGGATATGAAGGGCGGAAATGTCGCACTTATGCTTGCGATGGAAGCGATTATTGAATCTAACATTGAATTAAAAGGAGACATCTATTTTCAAAGTGTAATAGAAGAGGAAAGTGGCGGAGCAGGGACATTAGCAACTATATTACGAGGATATAAGGCAGATGGTGTCATTATTCCGGAGCCTACTAATATGAAGTTTTTCCCGAAACAACAAGGTTCCATGTGGTTTCGTCTACGTGTAAAAGGGAAAGCTGCACACGGTGGAACGCGCTATGAAGGGGTTAGTGCAATTGAAAAAAGTATGTTTGTTATAGAACATGTAAGAAAGCTAGAGGAGAAAAGAAATAGTCGAATTACAGATCCGTTATTTAAAGAAATTCCGATTCCAATTCCAATTAACATTGGGAAAATTGAAGGAGGGAGTTGGCCAAGTTCTGTTCCCGATGAATTAATTTTAGAAGGAAGATGCGGTGTTGCGCCGAATGAGACTATAGAGGCGGCAAAAGAAGAGTTTGAGAATTGGATTGCTGAATTAAATGATGTGGACAATTGGTTTGTTGAAAATCCAGTAGAAGTAGAATGGTTTGGAGCGAGATGGGTTCCTGGTGAACTAGAAGAGAATCATGAACTCATTACGACACTTCATCACAACTTTGTTGAAATCGAAGGGAACGAACCAATTATTGAAGCATCTCCGTGGGGGACTGATGGAGGTTTATTTACACAAATTGCAAACGTACCAACAATAGTATTTGGTCCAGGAGAGACGAAAGTAGCACACTATCCAAACGAATATATAGAAGTTGATAAAATGATAGCTGCCGCAAAAATTATTGCATGTACATTACTAGATTGGTGTGAGGTGAAAAAATGAAATACTATGAATCTTTTAGAGAACAGACGAATTGTTATACAGTAGAAGGTGTTTTAGATTATTTTAATAAGCGTATTCGGGTAGATCACTATACAGGAAATGTTGAAAGTATTATACAGACAATTGACGAACTAGCAGAGAAACATTCTTTCACTAAATGTATTATTAAAGGAAAGGGAGAGCATGTTTCAACATGGCTCTCTTTCGGTTTTTTGTTGGAAGCAACGATACCTCATTATTTTCAAGGACACGATGCATACTTTTTTGTGAAATATAATAATGATGAAAGACGAAATAGTATGCATTGGATTGAGGAAGATACTATATTAAGCGGTGTAAAAGGAAAAGAAATAAAAGAAAAAGTAGTTCCAGAGAAATTTTTGCTGAGAAAAGCGACTGAAGAAGATGCAGAAGAATTAGCAACTGTATTCGGAAAAGTATTTGAAGTGTATCCGACACCTTTAAATGAAGCGAGTTATGTATTACAGACGATGAAAGAAGACGATACAATTTACTACGTGTATGAATTTGAGGGGAAAATTATTAGTACAGCATCTGCAGAAATGAACATAAAGGAAGGGAATGCAGAATTAACGAATTGTGCTACTTTACCTGAATACCGTAAACATGGATTTATGAAAAGTTTACTAATTAAATTAGAGGAAGAACTTCAAGAAAGATCTATTTTCTGCTCCTATACAATTGCTCGATCGCTTTCTTTCGGAATGAATGCTGCCTTTCATCAATTAGGCTATACGTATACAGGAAGACTGGCGAATAATTGCTACATTTTCGATAAGTTGGAAGATATGAATATATGGGTGAAAGATCTATCTAGCTATTCGAAAGCAGTAAAACTTCCGCCTCAAAATTTGGCTGTAAAGCAAAACAGTTAGGTGGAGCTGGGTGTTTGAAAAAGCCGTACTAATTAGAGTTTCGAGTTATCTAATGAAAATATAAAATTGATTAAAATTATAGAACGGAATCGTCATGCTTACAATCGCACATAGGTGTGCCGAAAATTCGGCATGTAATTGCTGGATTTTCGGCAAGAGGGGGGATGACATTGCTAGCAGTTTCGACACAAGAAGTCATTGAAGCGATTTTGGGCAGTATTGATGAGGCTATACACGCTGTAGATGAAAATGGAATTACAATATTTTATAATTCTGTAGCTGCAAAACACGATGGATCGAAGATTGAAAAAGTGTTAGGGAAACATCTGTTAGAAGCGTTCCCGTCTTTATCAAGGGAAACGAGTACATTGATGAAAGTACTAGATACAAAAAAACCTATCGTACATCAGGTACAACATTATCAAAATTTAAATGGTGAAGATGTTTGTACAGTAAATACGACGTTACCTATTTTTATAGATGGGAATATTGCTGGGGCTGTTGAAATTGCAAAGGATTACTCTACAATTCAAAAGCTTACTGACACAATTGTTGACTTACAGTCGAAAATAAAGCGATCATCTAGAAAAAAAGTGATTAAAAAGCACGCTGCATTTGAGACGATAGTGACAAATGATACGCGGTTTAAACAGACGAAAGAGTTAGCACAAAAAGTAGCACCAACAGACGCGAATGTTTTAATATATGGTGAAACAGGAACAGGAAAAGAACTGTTCGTACAAGCAATTCATGAAGCTTCTAAAAGAAAAAACAAGCCATTTATTGCACAAAACTGTGCAGCTTTACCAGAGTCGCTATTAGAAAGTTTATTGTTTGGAACGACAAAAGGAAGCTATACGGGAGCGATTGAAAGAGCTGGGCTATTTGAACTTGTTGATGGTGGTACATTATTTTTAGATGAACTGAATTCAATGCCTCTTGATTTGCAGGCAAAAATGTTACGAGTGTTAGAAGATGGAGTCATTAGAAGAATTGGTGATAATAAGACGAGAAAAGTAGATGTTCGTGTTATTACCGCGATGAACCAGCCTCCAGAAATATGTTTACGAGAGAATAAAATTCGCACTGATTTATATTATCGCTTAAACGTATTTTCATTATATATCCCACCGCTTCGTGAAAGGACTGAGGATGTACTATTATTAGCATCTTATTTTTTGAAAGAATATAATAAAAGTTATAAAAAAGGTGTACTTCAAATTGATGAGGAAGCGAAAGATAGACTGCAAGCTTATCAGTGGCCTGGAAATGTACGGGAGTTAAAACATACGATTGAACATGCTGTTATTATTGCAGAAGGGAATACATTAACAGCCAATTGTTTACCACGTACATTTCGGAAAGAGAAGTTTTCGAAGAAGAAGGGTATAATGCCACTTAGAGAAGCACTTCATCAAACAGAAAAAGAATTAATAGATCAAGCGTTGATTGAAACGGAAGGGAATATATTACAAGCCGCAAAAATGTTGGGTATCCCTCGTCAAACGCTTCAATATAAACTGAGCAAGTACGACAAAACCGCCGAATAATCGGCGGTTTTTGTGTGTTTGCACCAATAAAAGAGCGTTTACATATATAAAAAGTAATGAATATGATGTTAAGTATTGATTTCATACAACGCTTAAAAATATTTTTTCGCTTATGTAATAGGGTTCTCCGCACATTTACTTATCAACAATGTAAAGTTGGCATAACTATTGCTTATATAAAGGATGAGCGTATAAAAAGGGGGAATAGCAATGTTACATGATGTATACAAACCAAATCGTCACTGGAAGGATATCGAATTATGGAAAGATGTTACTGAAGAGCAATGGAATGATTGGGTTTGGCAATTAACGAATACGATCAAAACGTTAGATGACTTAAGAAAAGTAATTAACTTAACACCTGAAGAAGAAGAGGGCGTTAAAATTTCAACGAAAACGATCCCGTTAAACATTACACCGTACTATGCTTGGCTAATGAATCCTGATGATCCACGCTGTCCGATTCGGATGCAATCAGTACCGATTTCGGAAGAGTTATATAAAACAAAATATGATTTAGAAGACCCACTTCACGAAGACGAAGATTCACCAGTTCCAGGGCTAACACATCGTTATCCGGACCGTGTACTATTCTTAGTAACAAATCAATGTTCTATGTATTGTCGTTACTGTACACGTCGTCGTTTTAGTGGACAAATTGGAATGGGTGTACCGAAGAAACAATTAGATGATGCAATTGCTTATATTCGTGAAACGCCACAAGTACGAGATGTATTAATCTCCGGTGGTGACGGACTTCTAATTAACGATAAAATTTTAGAATATGTATTAAAAAATTTACGAGAGATTCCGCATGTTGAGATTATTCGTATCGGAACGAGAGCACCAGTAGTATTCCCACAACGTATTACAGAAAACTTATGTAACATTATTAAAAAATACCATCCAGTATGGTTAAATACACATTTCAATACATCTATTGAAATTACTGAAGAATCGAAAAAGGCATGTGAAATGTTAGCGAATGCTGGTGTTCCAGTCGGAAACCAAGCAGTAATTTTAGCTGGTATTAACGACAGCGTTCCAATTATGAAAAAACTTATGCATGACTTAGTAAAAATCCGTGTACGTCCATACTACATTTATCAATGTGACTTATCTGAAGGTATCGGTCACTTCCGTGCACCAGTATCTAAAGGTCTTGAAATTATTGAAGGTTTACGTGGACACACATCTGGTTATGCTGTTCCGACATTCGTTGTTGATGCGCCAGGCGGAGGCGGTAAAATTGCACTTCAACCAAACTATTTAATCTCACAAAGTGCAGATAAAGTTGTACTTCGTAACTTTGAAGGTGTTATTACGACGTATCCAGAGCCAGAGAGCTATATTCCAGGAAGAGCGGAAGGATACTTTAAAGAGATTTATCCGAACTACGAAGAAAAACGTTCAGATGTTGGTATCGCAGGTCTTATGAGCGATAAGAAATTTAACCTCGTTCCAGACGACTTACAGCGTATGAACCGTCGTAAAGACTACGAAGATAATGATACTCATGCATCTTTAAAAGATAAACGTGATAAGCGCGATCAATTAAAAGATAAAAAATATCAAGCACAAATGGCTAAGTTAGAAGAAAACGACAAAAAAACTGAGGGTGATGCAGTATGAATTGTATGTGGTGTGACAGTACAGAAGCGAAAGAAAGCTTGAATACTGTATATTGGGAATTACCAGATGGTACGAAAGCCATTGAAATCCAAGAGACACCATGTATTTCTTGTTCCTCGTGCGGGATGGACTATCAATCAGACCATACAGTAAAAGAAATTGAAGATCAATTATTCTTAATTTACACGAAAGATTTACCAAAACAACTAACATATGAAGAATTAATGGGAAGACCGCGTCTATTAAAAAGAAATTATTTCGACTTTTAACCAGCTTTTATGCTGGTTTTTTTCTTTTTTGCCTTGTATAATGTACCCAAGTTAGAAAGGTAGGGAATATTTTTGAAAAAGACATTTTACCATTATATGATGAAGCATCGTGCAGCTTTATTTAGAAATGAAATTTCAGATTTAGCAGAGGCGATGTATGATGATTTAAGTTTTCCGAAGCAATCTGAAGACTATGATGAAATTAGTTCATACTTAGAGTTGAGCGGAATGCTAGAAAGTATGTCTATATTTGATGAAGCCTGGGATTTATACATACAAGATAGATAAAAACTATTTGAAAACATACAGAATACATTACTTTATTTAAAGTGAAGTATTCTGTATGTTTTTTTATTATGAAATTTGTTGATTTAAAGCTAGTCTAGTTACTAGCTTTTGTTTGAGTGTAATGTAAATTTTATAAGATTATAATTTTTATTGAAAAAATTTATGAATATAAGCTTCTGTGATAAGCGTTTTTATGTAGGTTGCATATACTGATATCAAAATCACGACGTCAAAAAAAGGAGAGATAGAGATGGCAAGAAAAAAACAACCTAAATACAACGTAGGGGACATAGTCGTGATTACGCTATATGGAACCGTTGGGAAAATCACAAATATGAAGGTTTTAGATGGAGTTTATGTATACGAAGTCAATAATCACGATGGATTTTACGTAGAGCAAACATTGCAGCACGTTACAGAGCAAGATATGAAAAAGGGCGATACGGAGTGGATTGAATTAAATTATAATTTCACGTTTGGTGATCTTGTGCAAGTAACTGGATATGATAAAGATGTTTTCCGTATTGTTGGTTTTCGTACAGAAGTATGGAGATATAAGAATGACGCATGGGAAGATACAATTTATGAATTGTCACGGATTACGGATGGTGAATGGTTAGAAGCGGATGAATCAGATTTAACGTTACTCGCCAATGCTCAAACGGCAAATGCAATTTTGAAGAAAATGAAACAAGATAAAGCCGGTATGAATAAATTAGATTTAGGAAAGTTAAAGTCAATTAACAACTCGAAAAAAGTGAGTGTTAAGACGAATCGTCAAGAAATCATTGATGGATTACTTGATATTTATAACGATTATCAATTATTGTTCGATACATTTAAAGATGAAGAATATAAAATTGTAATGGATGTTGTTCATAATTATTTAGTTAAATTGACAGAGAAAAAATAGTTAACTAGAAAGAGAGAATAAATTGAACAACAACATATGCAGTATAAGGTATGCCTACAACTATTAAAAAAATAAAAAGCCACTTTATAAGAGAGTCTGCCCATTGATCTTCATGCATGAACTCTTCTTTTGTTTGTCCTACTTCATATTGATTTTCCATTATTATTTCCCCCTTTGAATAGCTTGTACTACAATCGTATGCATCTCGTCCAAAGCTTATGACCTATAAAAAATAAAATCTATTTTTCTAATCTCATATACATAATTTTGAGATTTTTTCATAAAACAGAAATAAAGGAGTGATGCTCATGAAGGAAATTGAAGTCGTGATTGATACGGAAGAGATTGCGGAGTTTTTTTATGAGCAACTAATTGAAAGAGGGTACGTCCCAAAACGAGAAGAAATTGAAGATCTCGCAGATATTACATTTGAGTATTTATTAGAGAAATGCATGATTGATGAAGTTTTTGATGAAGAGGATGAATGAAAGTAACGACGGGCATAACTCGTCGTTTTTTACTCTTTACAAACCTGTCACAAATATAGTCAATAATTATTGGTATAATGAAAAGGAAATTTTACTCAAGAGGTGAAGGAATGTTCAAAAAAATTATTGATTCTTTATTAGGAAAGAAAAAATATCGTTCGTATTCAAGTAGTGATTATCGTCGTAGAGGGCGCTCGTATTCAAGTAGCGATTATAAACGACGTTCATCTGGTTATGGACATCAACATTATAAAAGAAAACGTAAAAGCCGTAGCTTCTTTTCAAGTAGCTGATGAAATGGCGTCGTGTACTAGCATTATTTGATAGACCACTGCGAAAAAATACAATTGTTGCAGAGCGTTATAAAATTGAATCAGTAATTGGAATGGGCAGTTATGGGGTTACATATGTCGTTAATGATTTACAAATAAATAGATATAAAGTCTTAAAACAATTAAGACAAAGTAAACAAAGATATGAGTCTGGTAGAAAATCATTTGAACAAGAGAAAATGATTTTACAAACATTAAATCATCATGCAATTCCTAGTCTATATGATCATTTCCTATGGGAGAAAAAGAGCTTCTTTGTGATGGAGTACATGCCTGGTAAAAATTTTGAAGATTATATTTTCATAGATGGGTATGTATATACAGAACGTGAAGTTTTTGAGATTTTATATGAAATATTAGAAATTGTATCGGTGTTTCATAGTGAAGGCATTATTCATCGAGATTTACGCATTCCAAACATACTAATGAAAGAAAATCAAATTAGTATTATCGATTTTGGATTGGCTAAATGGAAAGGTGAAGATGATGAGCGAGCTACAACTTACGAAGGTGAACAAGCTTTGATGCGAGAAGTTCACTTTCGTAGCGACTTTTATGCGCTCGGTCATTTCTCATTATTTTTATTATATGCAGGATATGAATCTAATGAAAAACAGGAAAAACCATGGTACGAAGAATTAACTTTGGAACATTATAATCGTGAAATGCTTATGCGAATGTTACAAATAAAAACGCCGTACTATGAGAATGTACAAGATTTAAAACAAGATGTAGCTTCTGCTTTAGAAAGGATGGAGACTCCATGTTTCAAAAGTTTTTAGCAAGCGTTGGTATTGGAAGTGCAAAGGTAGATACTGTTCTTGAAAAAGATGAGTATATTGTTGGGGAAGAAATAGTTGGAAAGGTTCATATAACTGGAGGTTCAGTTAGCCAACAAATTGAAAGCATTTACTTAACATTATCGACGTCGTATGTACGAGAAGTGGATGATAAAAAAGTAACAGCAACATATGATTTAGAGCGAGTACGCTTAACAGAACCTTTTTCTGTAGAACCGAATGAAAAAGTTGAAATTCCATTTTCTTTTCCAATGCCAATTGAAGCACCACTTACACTTGGTATGAAAACGGTTTGGATTCATACAGGTCTTGATATTAAACATAGTATAGACCCAAGTGACCGCGACTACGTTCAAGTGTTACCTAATGCATTATTAAGTAGTGTTTTAGATAGTGTAAATGAATTAGGGTTTAAAGCACGTCATATAGAATGTGAAGAATTACCGCATCGATTACGTAAGCAAGTTCCATTCGCACAAGAATTTGAGTTTATTCCGGTTTCTGGAGAGCATTATGGGAAATTAGATGAATTAGAATTATTAATCTTGCCACGTGCATACGACCGACTAGAAATTATTATGGAAGTAGATAGAAAATCCCGTGGTTTAGCTGGATTATTCGCTGAGGCGCTTGATCTTGATGAGAAGGTGATTCGTTTTACCGTAACAAGAGAAGATATCCCTGAGATGAAGCAAAAAATTAATAATTATATTTTTTAATAAACTATGCATAAAAAAGAAATGGAGAGGAAAACTAAAACAACCGCTCCATTTTTTTGCATAGTGAGGTTATGTATGTGAAACGATATCGACATTTATACTTGCTAAGTTTTACGTTACTCATTTGTTTTGTCGTATTATCACTTTCGTATCATACCGCTTGTATTGAGAACTTTGACAATATAGTCGCACATTTTATTCAAAGCTTTCGAAACGATTATTTGACGACCTATTTTACTTGGGTGTCTTTTATCGGTTCCAAAAGAATATATTTTCCATTACTCATTATTCTTGTAATGTATTTTCTCGTTAGAAAAAAGTTGCTTAGTGCGTTACTTCTAACAATTAATTACTACGGATCTCGTTATTTAAACAGTATGCTTAAACTATGGTACGAACGAGCAAGACCTGATGTTACGCAGCTTGTTACTGCAACTGGATATAGTTTTCCGAGCGGTCATACGATGAATGCTACTGCTTTTTTAGGATTTATTGCATACGTCACAATTACTGAAGAGCGTATTTCGTTGCATAAAAAATTGTTAATTATTCTTATAGCAAGCTTTGTTGTATTATCTATTTCAGTTAGCCGAATATATCTTGGCGTGCACTATCCATCTGACATATTAGCAGGATGGGCAGCTGGCGGTAGCTGGCTCGTTTTATGTGTTATATTCCATAAAACGTTCATAAAAAAAGAACCTATGTCATAATAGGTTCTTTTTTCATTGGCTCAACATGAATGTGTGCATGGTAAATTCCAAATTTTTTGCGCAGCATAGCTTCGATGTTGTCGGTAATACAGTGACTTTCTCCAACATCCATGCGAGCATCTACTTCAATTGTAATATCAACGTACGTTTGATTCCCATACATACGTGCTCGAATATCTACAATGTTTTCCACACCGCCAATATGCTCAATAGCATCAGCGTATTCTTCCATTTTATCAGGATCAATTCCATCTGTTAGCATATGAGAAGATTCTACGAAAATCTCCCATGCAGTTTTACAAATAATAAGACCGACAATTAAAGCGGCAATAGGGTCTAAAATAGGCATTTGGAACTGAGAACCGACAATACCTACTACGGTACCAATGCTTACGAGTGCATCTGATAAATTATCCTTTGCAGCGGCTTCTAATGATTTACTTTTTGTTCGTGCTGCAATTTTTTTCGTATACAAATACACGCAGTACATAACGACAGCAGAAAATAAAGCAACCCATGCAGCGAGTACATTAGGCGCTGCTTGTTTCGGATTTAAGAAAGATTGAATGGCACTAATAACAACTTCTAATCCGACTGTTGCCATAATGAAGGACGCAACAAGTGATGCGATTTGTTCGGCACGCGAATGCCCATACGGATGATCTGGGTCACGAGGTTTACGAGATATTTTTAGACCAATTAATATCGCTAAAGAAGCACCGATATCCGTTAAGTTATTTAAACCGTCAGCGCGTAATGCGCTAGAGAGGGTAATATAACTGATGATGATTTTCATAGAGGATAAAAATATGTAGGCCATAATGCTGACAATAGCACCTTTATCAGCTTCTTTATGAGAAAGAGTATCCATTTTAATCACTCACCTTTCTTTAAAGGAATTTCTTTCTATAAATAGAGTATCAAACGAAAGTCGTGTGGGTCTATACAAACATTGTTGACGTTTTATAGCTTTTTAAGAAGGGGATAACAAAGTTTCGTAAAGGAAAAATATGTTGAAAAGTACAAAGTCAAGGTGTGAACCTAATTGGAGTTTATTTACTAAAGAGATAGGAGGGTAGATGGATGAGGAAACGAATACTTTTCTTACTACGTATTATTCTTATCATGACAAGGTGTAATTCATTAAACGATGAAAAAATTCAAAAGATAATTGTGAAAATAGATGAAAACCCTCTGAAAAATATTTTCCAGAGGGCTTTCATTTTAGTATGCTTCTAAAAACTCAGTAACTTGCTCTTCTGTTTTTGCATTAGCACTATGTAAGTGGCCTAGCTTCTCACCGTTTTGGTATACAAGTAAACTTGGAATACCCATTACTTGATACTCTTCAGCGATACTTGGAAACTCATCTTTATTGATAGAGTACCATTCAAATTTATTGAACTCTTCCATTACATCTCCGATAAAGTTGTCCATACGTACGCAATCTGGGCACCATGTAGTAAAGAACTTAACAACTACAGGCTCCTCGCTTGCGATGATGTCTTTGAATTCCTTGTCAGATTTGATTTCTCTCATGTTTTGTTGCTCCTTTTTCACTTGTAATATTTTAGTTTTTTTAGGCGGTGTTTCTGGTTAGAAACGAAAAATTTTCTTTCCGAATAATTCTTTTGCCAATTGATCCACCACAGTCTTTTGAAATCCTGATATAACTTGCGAGTAGGTGTTCGGCGTGATACCTACTTGTATGTTCTAATCGTTCACTTACCATCTTTGGATGAATATGCCTTAGATTATGGAAACGAATATCAGGAACCTCACTTTTCTTTATAAGCTTTTTCTAGAGCTGTGTCAAACTTCTGAAATTACATGGGTTATCGTTATAAGGTGGGCATACCAAAATATATTAGTATTATTTTTATAAGACAATATAATAAAAGAGAAACAAGGTAAGGGACAGTGTGGCGTTTTAACAGATAGCTGTGTAATTGAATAGGATAAAAGTAATTATTTAATGTTGGGATAGGTTATAAATGGAGAACCAATTAAAAGAAATATTTGGTGCATTGATAGCAGCTATAGGTACAATAACTTCCGCTATTGGAAGTACACCATTCTATTTTATAAGTAGTAATGTAAGGGAGGATCTGAATGTATATGGAAACACATTACAAGCAGTTGGTAACGCTTTAGAAGCTGATGGTCAGGGCGAAATATCTCTTGAAAAAATTGGGAACGAAATACAATCAACGGGTAATGTAACTGTAATATCAGGATTGGTTATTGATTTTAAAGATGAAACTAAAATTAAATTAGTGATTGCTGGAAATTGGATACAGGCTTTAGGAGGACTTACAGCATTAGCAGATGAATTTGAAGATGCTTCAGATAAAGATGAAACTTTTAATATTGTAGGAAATTTATTACAAGCTATAGGGAATTCCTTGCAGGCAATTGGAGGAGTTTACGAGCTGAAAAGTATTAGAGGAGAGCAGCATGATAGTAAAGAAGATCTAGTAAGTGATACAGGGGAAAATTTAGACAATCAAGTAAATAGTGACCCGGATAAAAAGAAAGAAGGTCAATCAATAGATATCATAGGAAGTTGGATCCAAGCTGTAGGTTCTGTATTTTCATTAATTGGACAAATACGTGAAGAAAGTGAGGAGTTAGAAGGGGATGATAAATAGACTAGTTTTAAAAGAACCTCATATAGTGCGCATATTTAATGGTAAGAAACTTTTTTATTGAATTCTAAGTTTAAAATTATATGATGCAGTAGGTAAAATGGGTTTAAGGAGTATTATTAGTTTAATAAAAAAGAGCTGTTAGTAAAAACTAAAAGATTTCATAAAAACTGGTAATAGAAACTGCTTTTTAGAAAATAACTTATACTTATTAATAATGGAATAGTAAATTTAAATTGAGAGAATGAAAGAGAGCTCCTATGGAAAGAGGCTCTTTAATTAATAAATTATTGTAATGGAACCAACGCTAAAATCAAATTAATTCCGCTATTTGCGGGCAGTAAGATCCCTACCTCAAAATTAAGCGCAAGCAAAGAAGTTAGGTGGGGATCAGGCTGCCCGTAAACGCCCAATTGGTGAGGACTGATTAAAGTTTCACTTTATTAATACATTTTAGTGTTATCACTATATTTTTGAAAAGACATATGAATAACCTTGCTTTTTGAAGAATGATTTCTATATAAAAACCATAAGCTATTTTGTAAGAAAAGAAAATAGCTTATAATTTATTTAATGCTCATTAAGAGTGCCTTTTGTATATGTTTGCAACCTCGGATGTGACTGCTTTTTTATTGAACATAATGACCGTTTAAATAGAAGGTTAATAGTGCGGAAGACATTAGAAGAATTAGAAAAATGTTATTAAATGAAGGAGTAGAATATGTAGCTGTTCAGATTAGAATGGATGGATTTTCTAGTGATGAAGTAATTGTTAACGACAAATATAACATATATTCGAAACTAGCATATTACAAGGAAACGTACAATGAGGATTTAGAACATAGATGGAATCCAGGAGTTCGTATTTTAGGATTTGCATATGGTTATTCGTTCTCAGGAATTATACATGAATTAGGATTATTAATTTAGTAGTGATGAAACTTATGGTGAATATTTCAATAGATACCATTATCCAACTGGTGTCTTTTTTAATGTTAAGGAATAAAAAAGAGAGCTTAAGCCCTCTTTTTTATAACTATCTAACTATTATGCACAAATTGGAATTCCTAATGCTATTAAAGTCAATGCTACTTGAAGAGAAAGTTCTAATCTAGCAATTTCGATTCCAGCAACTGAAACGACTAAAAGAGGTTGTCCATTAACGAACAAAACACAACTTTCCATGCTTACACCTCCTTTCTAGTAATCTAATATAGTATATGGATTAAACTTAAAAAGCGTAATAGTTAAATGTATGAATTTAATATAATTAATAAATTAAACTATTATATTTAATAAATTAAAATTAACCTAACAGCTGCTTTTTTGTCACTTTATAAGAAGGGTCAGAATATATTAGAAGTATAAAAATTATAGGAGTGATAGATATGTTCTTTGCAAAGTTGCGTGGTAGAAATGAAGTTCCACCAGTAGAAACAGATGCTCGAGGAGAGAGTTTCTTTAAATTAAGTCGGGACGAGCTTAGCCTAAGGTTCAAGTTAGATTTATTCAATATAGAGGATGTAGTAGCTGCCCATCTGCATCTTGGATTAAAAGGAACGAACGGCCCTGTTGTAGCCTTTTTATTTGGACCGATAACAAATCCAGTTTCAATAGAGTGCGCAACTCTTACGGGAATGATTACTCAAGAAGATTTGGTTGGACCGTTAGCGGGTCAAACATTAGGCACTCTTGTAAATGAGATTATATCTGGAAACATATATATTAATGTTCATACAGTACAACATCCTAATGGTGAAATTCGTGGACAACTAAATTATTGCTAATGAATAATGGTAGTAGGAACATTTAGCGAGAAACAAAAAGCATCCGTTGAGGGTGCTTTTATTTGGAGAATGATATTTATATTAAAAATGTTTAAACTTAATAAAAGCTAGTGAATTAGCTTTCAGCACTCACTGAAATATAGAATCATAACATACTTTGTAATAAATTATACGGAAGTGAGTTGAAAATCATGTTTTATTCATATTTTAATTCTGAAACTGGTATGCGACCAGCGTATGGTACATCTATAACGTATAGTGGAGCACAAAGTACAGTCCAAGCTATTCAACAAGCATTGCAAATGCAACAACAAATGCAAATGCAGCAGCAAGGTGTACAACCGTATTATTCATCCGTAGAGTATTTTTACCCAGTACATCATGTTACACCGTACGGAAGTTCTTTTCTTACTATTCCATATGGAACTGTATACAACTTATAACTAATAAGGAATGAAGTGGTGTATATAAATAAGGGTGCAGGTTAATAGCGCCCTTATGAATAATAAAATAGCTAGTCCAAACCTTATAAATCAATCTTACATAATATGTAGTAATAAGTTTGAAAGGGGAATTAGTATGTCTTGTTATTACTACTGTAAGTATTGTAAGGAGTATAAAAAGAAGCATCATGATTGTTGTAAGAACACTTGTAAGTGCCATGATAACAAGGACAATCTTGTTAGAGCATCGGCGTTTAGAGCTAGAAATACTGTGAATCAAAATGTTCCTGCTAATACTTTTGTGAAAGTGTTATTTCAAAATGAACAATTTGATTTAGCGAATGAGTATAATCCAGCAACATCTATTTTTATGCCGAAGACTAAAGGTGTATATTCTATTATTGGAACGATTGGTTTCTTTCCAAACGATCCAACTTTAAATTATAGAGCGCGTGTAGAAATTCGTGTGAATGGAAACGCAGCGATAGCTATAGATAATGACTTTTTTGGTCCAATAAGTTTTGGAAATGTCGTAAGTGTTTCGACGATTGTTCAATTGAATGCAGGGGATGAAGTTGAGATTTATGCACAAAGTAGTATAGATGGAGTTTTAAGTCCTTTAGAAGATGGTGCACATTTTGAAGCAGCAAGATTTCCTTCGCCAATTAAATAAAGTCATTAAACAATGAGTTTGCAGAAGCTTAAAGGTAAACCCTCACCGAAATGGTGAGGGTTTTTTAATCTATTAAAAATAGTAACAGGTCGTCCAAGCTATTCTAATCTATATAGCATACTATGTAAAAATAAGTGTAAAGGGGGACTCACTATGTCTTATTATTACTGTAAGTATTGTAAAGATTACAAAAAGGAAAGTCATGATTGTTATAGGAAAAGTAGTAAATGTGATAGGAAGTATGTAAAGGTGAAGTGTTGTGATGATAAGAAAGAGGAGCTTGTAAGGGCATCGGCATTTAGAGCTGTGAATACAGTTAATCAACCTGTTCTAGCAAATACTCCTGTTAAAGTATTATTTCAAAATGAACAATTTGATCTAGCGAATGAATATAATCCAGTAACGTCGATTTTTACTCCGAAAACTAGAGGGGTATATAGTGTATTAGGAAATATAACATTTTCTCCAAATGATTTTAATGTAAATTACAGAGCTAGAGTAGAAATTCGTGTAAATGGCAATCCGGCAATAGCGATAGATAATGATTTCTTTGGAACAGGAGTATTTTTTAATAATGATGTTTCCGTAACTACTATTCTTCAATTAGAAGCAGGAGATTTAGTTGAAGTTTTTGCAGAAAGTAGTATTGCTGGCGTAATTGTACAAAATGTTAATGGTGTAAATACGGTTCACTTTGAAGCGGCAAGATTTCCTTCTCCAACTAAATAAAACTGATTATTAAATGTTTTTTAGTAGGTTTAGTTAATCCCCTTACCAAATGGTGGGGGATTATTATTGTTTTTCTAAAATATATAAGTAAATAGGTAAAACGTAGTTTAATTTGTAGGGGCTTCAACCTTCTTCAGATAATAAACAGAATAATAAGTAACATGCTTGTAAAAACACATTGTTAGTAAGTTTACTAGTTTTCTTATAGAACAAGAAAGACGGAATACATAAAAGATCGTATCATTATGTTTTTTCTTTACTATATAGAAATTATATATTGAACATAGATTTGTGTAGGGAATGCTAATACACTGAAAAGAATAGCATAAAGGCGATTACACTATATAAAAACAAAATCAATCCTAAGATGAGTAGTATTGGATGCAACTTGAACATATTTGACCTCCTTGAGTATATAAAGAATTTTAATATATTGTTGGTCAATTTAGAAGGGGGACGGTTACATAAAAAAAGAGCATACATAAAAAGTACGCTCCAAAGAAAGATAGGTTTTATGAGTGGATAATCTCCATACGATAATATATGTTCTTTTCATAAAAACGTGTAAAAAATCAATGAATTATCAATGGAATATCATAACATGAGTAATTTTAGTCTAGGAATGCAGTTATTTTCTTTCTCGGTTATTTTAGGTAATAAAGTTGTGAAAATCGTGCATTATGCGGACTAACAACGGGATAGCGATCGTACTTCCGTTACATATTTCTTAAAGTCTGGGTATTGCGTGATAGTTTGACATTTAGGGGTGCATAGTTGATTAATTATAGACACATTTGTAATTACTTCGTTACAAGGACCGAAAAATGTAATTTTTAGCTTTGAATTTGGTGGGATTTTGAACACGATAGGTTTTTTTTCCATGAAATCAGCTCCTAATATTGAGTATTATTAATTTAATGGATATAGAGTCGTATTAGTATAATATGAAATTTCAGTGGATTTGCTTATAATAAAGAATTTTATAGTAGTAAAAGTGCTTAAAGATGTAAAGGGGAAATTGAGAATGGGAAATAAAATGTTTAATTAATATAATCAATAAATACGCAAATGGTTAATATAACTAATGCATTTTTTTGTTTGTTACATATTATGTTAGTAAGAATGGTATAAGGAGGTAGTATAAAATAGTGGAAGAAAATGTACAAGCTCAGCTTTCGCCACCGTGGATCACATATTTTAATGAATTAAAAAATTCAATAGGTGCTGATCCAACTGTTACAGTTGGGCCGCTTATTCCTGTTGGTGGTAATTATATTATTTTAGTGCATGCGTTAAGCAACGAAAAAGCGAGAGCATTAGCAACGCTTTTAAAATCTTTTGTACAATTTGGGAATGTAAGTGTGACAGTTATTGTAACGAATAATGAGAATGAAATTGTAAATCCATTTCCTTGTCCACTAGATGCATTTGAAATAGCTCATTTATTTCAAGTAGCACTAGAAAATAATCCTTATTTTGAACAAGTTGTGGTACAGCCTCAGTTCCCTGGCGGACCGAATGTTGTTTTTCCGGTTTTCGCTGCGGAAGTCATTCAGTTTTTCAATGACGATATTTCTAACTTATGTCAAACGTTTACAGGTGTTGCGGCCAATGTGTTTCGTGATGTAATGAATGATGAGGTTTGTGGTATCCCAATTCTATTTTCCACAAGTTGTGTTATGAGCAGTGAAAACTCACAATTACAAAATACAGATTTAGCACCAAAGTTGTTTTATTAAACTGTAAAAAGACATTTTCAGTAATAGAAAATGTCTTTTTTATGCACCAATAGTGTTCAGGTTGGAAAATTGCAATTTAATAGGAGTAAACTTCAATTAATTAAAATTTTTCTAAATCTCAAATTTCATGTAGAGGTAGTAATTTTGACTTAAGAATATATAGAAAATGAGGGATGAAATTTTTTAGTTGAAAGGAAATCGATACTGAAAGTTATAATTTAATAATACAGGAGATTTTTTTTAATATCTGTAAAAATGATTGATAGGACGAGATTACATAATAAATGAATAGTAGGGTATATTTCGAATGTTTATGTGGCATACATGTTAAAGTTGATAGAAATATTTCTGAAAGAGAATATATTTTGAAAAACAGTAAAGATTCTTTTTATTTATATTATAGATAGCTAGTTTTAGAGGGAGGAAGCTTACAATAAAACAAGCTATGAATAAGACATTCAAAAGGAGCTGGAATGTATGGGGTATATTGTAGATATTTCAAAATGGAATGGAACTATTAATTGGGATATTGCAGCATCTCAGCTAGATTTAGTGATTGCTAGAGTTCAAGACGGCTCTAATACGGTGGATTTTATGTATCAAAATTATGTTAGTGAAATGAAAAAGCATAGTATCCCATTCGGTAATTATGCTTTTTGCCGTTTTATATCTATTGCTGATGCAAAGAAAGAGGCACAAGATTTTTGGAATCGTGGTGATCAATCTGCTAAGTTTTGGGTAGCAGACATAGAAGTTCAAACGATGGTAGATATGCAAGGCGGGACACAGGCATTTATTGATGAATTACGCCGTTTAGGTGCGGAAAAAGTAGGATTATACGTAGGGCATCACACGTATTTATCATTTGGAGCATGTAATATTGAAGCTGATTTCGTATGGATCCCTCGTTATGGAGGGAATAAGCCAGCATATCCATGCGATATGTGGCAATATACGGATTCAGGGAATGTTCCTGGGATTGGGAAATGTGATCTGAATCGATTAGTAGGAAATAAGTCACTTTCTTGGTTTATAGATTCCAACAAAGCAAATCAATCTAACATAGTGTATACACAGCAACCGAATGGCATTGGTATTGCAGTTTCGAAATATCCTGATGGATACGGAATAAATTTATATGAAACTCCCATGACCCCTCAATTTACAGGTGCACTCACTCAGAAAATTCCATATTTAATCTTAACAGGTTATTGGGGAGGCGGTGAGCAAGATATGATTTGTTTAGGGAACGATAAGCAGTGGGCATATTTAAAACATTTTAATGTGAAATGGTTTTATGCAACTTCGAAATATCCTGTCGGTTACGGAGTAAATTATTATGAAGAGCCTGAATGTATGAATTATAAAGGGAATATAGATGGATCGACATCTTTTCGAGTGTGGGGTAGAGTGGGAAATGCGGTAGATATCGGGCAGAATAGTTGGATACCTGAAAAACATGTAATTATTAAGTAACTATAGCGGCAGTATTGTTTTTAAGGAGTATGTAAAGAGTCTTCTTACTATACATAATAGTAAGAAGACTCTTTACGTTTAAAAATGAAAATACATGATATATAGTCTACTCATATGAAATGAATTACATGTAGAAAACACACTGTTTTCACAATGACTGTGTATAGTTAATTTGCATAATGATAAAAGTGAGGTATTTGAATTGAAAAAGAAAAAAATATTTATTGGAACAATTATTTCATGCGTGATGCTAGCATTATCTGCATGTGGTTCCTCAGACAACGTAGTAACATCAAAAGTAGGGAATGTTACAGAGAAAGAATTAAGTAAAGAATTACGACAACAATATGGAGAAAGTACTTTATATCAAATGATGTTAAGTAAGACATTGTTAGATAAATATAAAGTTTCAGATGAGGAAGCAAAAAAGAAAGTAGAAGAAGCAAAAGATAAAATGGGTGAGAACTTTAAATCGACTTTAGAACAACTTGGATTGAAAAATGAAGATGAATTAAAAGAAAAAATGAAGCCAGAAATTGCATTTGAGAAAGCGATTAAAGCAACAGTCACAGAAAAAGATGTGAAAGATAACTATAAACCAGAAATGAAAGTAAGTCATATTTTAGTGAAAGATGAAAAAACGGCTAAAGAAATAAAAGAGAAAGTAAATAATGGTGAAGATTTTGCTGCCTTAGCAAAACAGTATTCAGAGGATACTGATTCAAAGGAACAGGGCGGGGAAATATCTGGTTTTGCTCCTGGGCAAACAGTGAAAGAATTTGAGGAAGCTGCGTATAAATTAGATGCAGGCCAAGTAAGTGATCCGGTTAAAACAACTTACGGTTACCATATTATTAAAGTGACGGATAAAAAAGAATTGAAGCCATTTGATGAAGTAAAGGATAAAATTCGTAAAGATATAGAACAACAAAGACTACAAGATACGACAGGTAAATGGAAACAACAAGTAGTCAATGATTTATTGAAAGATGCTGATATTAAAGTGAATAATAAAGAATTTAAAGATACATTTAAATTTTTAGAAAAGAAATAATGACTGTAATCATAATTAGAAAAGGGAACTCATATAGAGTTCCCTTTTCTAATTAGTGTGTGAGTTATAAATAGATAGTAAGACAATACAATATTACATTTAAATATTAAGAATTACAATGGGAAATTATGGTTTATAATTATTTCAACGAAAGTGGATATTCTACGGTTTTCATTATGCAAGTTTATTACATATATTTACTCTTTAATAATGTATATCGAACATAATTAAAAAAATAATACATATAATGTTTTTGAATAAATATTTAACATGGATAATTAGTAAAAAGCTGAGCATTCGATTGGAAAGGATGTTCTTTTTGTTGTGAAAATTTTAGGATAAAGAATGAATCGTTTTAAACGCATCATTTACCACATCAATAAATTAAGGTGGGGAGAATATATGAAAGTAATCTTTCAAGGAGAGGGCGGAGCGAAAATTTTTGAGTCATATGATGAAAATATAAGTGATTTATTAGTTATATTAAAAGAAACGAAAGGGATTATAATTGGGATGGTTGAGTATAAAGTGTTAAAGTACGAACTTAATTATTTTCGTCATCCGAAAAAAGCGGATACAGAGAGAGAGTTACATATAATAGTACAACCTAAGTATATGTAATAAAATATAATAATAAAAATCACTGATTCAGTTTTGTAAAGTTCCATAGAGTATGTAAGAAAAGAGAGCATTTACAACACTCTCTTTTCTTATGCTTTGTGAGTTCGTTCATCATAGTATATGTTTTCAGTTATAGATGGTTAATAAACGATAAAAATTTAAAACTTTTTCGTTTAGGCAGGGATTTTATATTTGAGTAAATAAATATACTATGAAGTATTTTTTATACGAATATTGGAGGAGTATAAAATGAGTTTAGCAAGTTACATAGGCTGTAATGTAGAAATTCCGTTAACGGATCCAGATTCTAATGATGTAATTGTTTTTGGACCGTGTTTTTCAGATGAAAGTATGCTTGAAATTGTACAAGATTATCAATTCCAAACAAATTACACATATGAGGTTTCAACTAATTGGGGAATTGAACTTGTCGAGTGGCAAAATGTAAAGGAAAAAAAAGAAGCGAAAGAAAAACTTTTAACTTTATGCAAGATTATGGAAAGTTATTTGGAAGATGGAGACTATTTCGAATTATTTAGTTGTTGGGTTGGTGATGAAGATAAGGAACGAGTAGGGGAATTGAACTTAAAAATAAATCATTTTAATATAGATGAATTATGTATTCCAGAAAGAACATTAGTTAGGATAGAAAAATAAGCTTTGAATATTTTTTAGAAAAAGGCGATTTCACTTTGTGTGAAGTCGCCTTTTAGTTTTTATATGCATTTTATATAAGAAATGAAAAGTTTATTTGATAAAGGAAAAAATATGGAGATAAATAAATTTATGTTTTTTGTTAAGAAATAATAAGTATAGCTCTTCTCAAAGGAACGTAAGTTCGTGTATAATAAGAACGAATGTTCTTTTAAGAGGTAACCTAATTATA
Source organism: Bacillus cereus group sp. MYBK108-1 (assembly GCF_051917185.1). Taxonomy (NCBI): domain Bacteria; kingdom Bacillati; phylum Bacillota; class Bacilli; order Caryophanales; family Bacillaceae; genus Bacillus; species Bacillus cereus group sp. MYBK108-1. Next base: position 69,140 of record NZ_JBQAHZ010000009.1, on the reverse strand, counting down.
GTTTAGAAGTAAATTCGAGTTTAGTAAGTATTAAAAATAACTAAGGGATAGCATGAATAAATAAATGTATAAATGATCAAGGAGATAAAAAATGAACGATGTAAAGATACAAAAAGAAGAAAGAGAGTGGGTTCCGTTTACAGTAATGTCCGAACAACTTTTAAATATGAGAAAGATTATTGGAGAGAAATTAAAAGTACAAAAACCGCTTTTAACAAATGAAGCAAAAGAGAGGATTTCTGATAAATTATTAACGTCATTACTGTCTGAGAAAGAAATATTGGTAACATATTTTGAAGATGGTTACATATTAACAAGCTACATGACTGTTGTACATATCAATCCGGTAAAACAAATTGTAATTTGTACAGACGCCTTTTATAAAACTTACGTATTTAACGCTATGGATATTATTGAAATAATGTAAAAGAAGCTGAATATTAAATGGCAGCTTTTTTTATTTCTGATTTATGAGACAAATAATATAAGAAAAAGCAGCTAGCTTTGTGCTAGCTGCTGAGCCCCAGGGAAAGGGAGAAAAAGATAGGGTACTCCAAAATCGATAAGAGCTGTCAAACAGCCTGATTATAGTATAGACAAATTAAAATTTTCTATACAAAAAGTTGAACATAAGATTAGGCTGTACCCACTTGGTTTTGATCTGCAAGGTCAGAATCAAATGTATTGGTCGCGCTAACACCGCTAAAAGTATTAACAACAAAACCAACGTTTGATGCGCCGGAACCATTATAAGCTTTCGTATTTTCTTTCGGAGAAACGTTGTAGAAATCACCTAAGTTAAATGATCCATTACTATTTTGTACAACTAAATTTCCTACAACTGATGGCATAATTTTCACCTGCTTTATAATAAGTTGTTAACATTACTATATGGAGTTATAGTCCAGATGGTTCATATAATAAAAATTGTGGAATAGTAAAACGTTTGGAGCATGGATTTCAATAAAAGTGTGTTAAAATTAATATAATAAAGTTGAGTAATTTTTTTAAAAAAATTTGTATAATTGATATATATGAAAATAAAGGAGGCAAAATGTAATGAAAGATATTATGAAAAAAGTTGATTTAACAGATGCCAAATCAAGTAATCTTGTTGCACTAATTTATAGTAATGAAGTTATATTAGTTGAAGACGCATTTTGTCCAAATGAAATAAAATTAAAGTTTAATGAAATTGCAATTTTATCTGCAATTAAAACAGCTCATATTGCGAAAGTGTCTATTAGGAAAGAACTTGAAGCGCTTTTTCATGATACGGGTGTTATATTAGTGAAACAAAATGTTGATTATGGTAGTAGCCAATCTATTACCATGCATTTTGAGCAATTTAAAAAGTTGCAAGATGAGATTGAACATTTAAATAAAAGTATGTAATAAAGCAGCTAAATAAAGGTTCTATCATAAAGGTGGAATGTGTTGTGTTGAAAAAGTGGTTTAAAAATTATTTGGGTGAATCGCATTGTAAACATAAATATATTTTTATTAAGATGCAGGATAATGAGAATTTTAAAAAAGGTACATTAGGTGTAGTTTATATTTACCAGTGTGAGAAATGTGGAAAAGAGAAGTTGAAATGTAAAAACAATAATGAAATAAACAATGAATTTTTAGATATATAGCAAAAAGTAACCATGATGGTTACTTTTTTGGTTTATGTATACAATATCAAAACCATTACTAAAGTATGAGTTGAGTTGATACTATAGTAAATCGCTGAATAAAAATGAAGAGAGTAAGATATAGGGAAGGAGGATGAGAGAAATGAAGCGAAAAGAAATTAGTAAATCTGTAATTATTACAGGCGTGACACAAGGGTTAGGGCGTGCGATGGTTGATCGATTTCATGAATTAGGGTGGAACATATATGGTTGTGGACGTTCAAAAGATAAAATTGAAGAACTAAAAAAACAGTACAGTAAAATACATGATTTCCAAGTAATTGATGTTTCAGATTCTCAGCAAGTTAACAATTGGGCAAATTATATACTTAATACACATACAGCTCCCGATATGATAATAAATAATGCATCGATTGTAAATCAAAATGCACAACTTTGGAAAATTACGGCTCAAGAATTCGAAAATGTAATGAATGTAAACGTGAATGGTGTAGTAAATGTAATAAGAGCATTTGTTCCAGCGATGGTAGCTAGGAAAGAAGGAATTATCATTAATATGAGTTCTAGTTGGGGGAGAGAAGGTGAGGCTGAGCTTGCGCCATATTGTGCCTCGAAATTTGCTATTGAAGGTATCACTAAATCTATGGCCCTGGAATTACCCCATGGCATGGCTGTAGTTGCTTTAGATCCTGGAGGGAGTATTAGTACTCCAATGCTGAAGTCATGTGCGCCACAATATATAAATGAATCGCCTACACCTGAAACTTGGTCACATAAAGCAATTGAATATATATTGAATATAACAATAGATAAAAATGGAGATTCATTGAAATGCCCAGCATGCATATAAAAAGCACCTTTAAGGTGCTTTTATATTAGTAGCACATTATATCATTCACAAAATTACATCTAAAAAATAAAATAAAAGATTAAGGGTGAGATTTGTTTGTTTTGAAAGCTTTAGAAAATATTTAAATAGGTGATAAAAATGAATCCAAGCAGTTTAAAAGTGACAGGGGCATGGTTTCAAGTGGGAGGGAATCTTACAGCTGCTATTGGAACGACAAGAGGATTTATTGGAGAAGAGAAAGTTGAATCGGATCTTGTTATTGTAGGAAGCTCATTACAAGCCCTCGGATATATATTACAAATCATTGCGAGCAATTATGATGATGGGGAAGAAAAAAGAGAAAATCAAAATATAGGCTTAGAGAATCAAAGTAAATTACTTGATCAAATAGGAATTGAGTTATTAGCATTAGGCAATATATCAAATGTAATAGGAACATATTTTAATATAAATGAACAATTGAAAGAAAATGATTATCTTATCATTACAGGGAACAGTTTACAATCGATGGGTGCTTTTTTAGGAGTAGAAGCAGCTTTGTTGGATATAAATGTATTACAGAAAATTATTATACTGGGTAACTCCATGCAAAGTTTAGGGGCTGGATTACAAGCGTATCAAGGTGTTTCAAATGTATTGAAAGATGAGAGAGAAAATGAAGATAGTATTTTTGATAAGAAGGATGAGAGAATCATTGCACTCATTGGTATTTGGATACAAGCGATAGGAACGTTAATTTCTGCAATTGGAGTAACTGCAATAGAGGAAGAAAATAGGCTAGAAAACAATAAAAAGTCTGAAATACTTATTTAAATAGAAGGAGATACATTGATTTTAGAGGTAGGTTAAGATTAAAATGGTAGTAGGTTTTTTTGCGTATATTTTGAAAAGTGATATATAAAATACAAAATAAGGAGTTTTCAAGGGATGATGTATTTATTAGCAATTCTTCTTCCACCTGTTGCTGTATTATTTTGTGGAAAACCAATTCAGGCAATCATAAATTTCATATTAACATTAATATTTTGGGTTCCAGGAGTTATACATGCAATTCTTGTAGTGCATGATAAAAAAGCTGATCGGCGTTTGAAAAAACAAATTCAAGCATATGATGAAATTAATAAGAGGAATCGAAGATAATTCATCTGCAAAATGTTTTTAAAAGAAAGGAGGATTAACCTCCTTTCTTTTTTAGTGGGTGTTAAGTTTAGATTTTTGTGTGGCGGAAAGAATTTTTAATGTAAGTATTATGATAATAACTTTTAGATTGTGCATGTAATAGGCCAGTATAAATACTTTCTGGTACATTAAAGAAATCGTACATACCATTCTTTAATTGGATTCGCAAAATCATAGAAAAAGGATTATAACCAACAGCAACTATATTTTTTGAAATTACGGGAGATAGCTTCATCATTACGCAACTCCTCACTTTTCATTTTTAATACTTCTTTGTAGATGTTGAGGTTGTGATGTTGAAATCCTTATAATTTAAGAGGTATTATACTTATATGCAATATATTAAATGTTTGTTATACGTAATTATAAGGAAGTTCACACGAAGTACATATCGTTGTGCTATTTTTATTTCACCTTTGATTTATAAATAAGAAAATATTGACCATTTGAAAAAAAGGTATATTATTTATACGAGGTATTAAAAATTCACTTTTTACATTCTATGCTTCAAGGGGCAGCGTTATTAGGAAAAATAGAAGTGAAAATAGTTTGTATAAGAAGTATTCTAAAATTTATAATCTGTGAATTAGGAAAATATTGAATGCTCCAGGTCAATATACTTTCTTAATCAAATTTATTTTAGAAAGTGACCTCAATATTTTTAAGTAAATCAACGGGAGAATTGAAAGGCAGGAGAAAGTAACATGTCAGAAAATTATCGTTCTCGAGAGGAACGACGACAAGTTAAAAAGAAAAAACAACCAGCTTCTAAAACACAAAAGCCAAAAGGTAAAACATCATTCTTTCGCAAGTTTTTAATTACTTGTTTATTACTTGGTATTGTTGGTTTAGTGGCGGGGGTTGCTACCTTTTTCGTAATGATTAAGGATGCACCAAAACTTGAGAAAGCAAAACTTGTTAATCCGTTATCCTCAAAAATTTATGATAAAAACGGGGATTTGGTATATGAATATGGAAAAGAAAAAAGGACGAATGTTACGTATGAGCAAATACCTAAATTAGTAGAAAATGCATTTTTAGCGACAGAAGATTCACGTTTTTATGAGCATAGCGGAGTAGATTTTAAAGGTACTGCCCGTGCTGTTCTAGTAAGTCTTAAAGGGGATTATGGTTCTCAAGGTGGAAGTACGATAACACAGCAAGTTATAAAAAACTACTTCTTATCAATGGACAAAACACCAAAGCGTAAGGCGCAAGAAATATATTTAGCTTATAAGCTAGAACAACAGTATTCAAAACATGAAATATTAGAGATGTACTTAAATAAAATTAACTTAGGAAACCGTTCATATGGGATCGCAACAGCAGCACAAAACTACTATGGTAAAGAATTGAAGGACTTAACATTACCAGAAGTTGCGATGCTTGCAGGTTTACCGAAAGCACCGAATAACTATGATCCAACGAAAAAAGAAAATGTTCAAAAAGCAACAGAAAGAAGAAATGTTGTTCTAAGTTTAATGAACCGACATGGATATATAACAAAACAGGAAATGGAAGAAGCATCAAAAGTTGACGTAGAAAAGGGGCTTAAGCCTGCAGCTCAACTACAAACAATGCCATACCCTGCATTTATGGATGCAGTTGTGAAAGAAGTAGAAAAAGAATTACCAGATGCTAATATCGGTTCTGACGGTTTAGAAATTTATACAACGTTAGATCCGAAAGCACAGAAACTTGCTGATAATATTTTAAATAATAATATCATTGATTATCCGAACGATAAATTCCAAGGTGCATTCACATTTATGGATACGAAAACAGGAGAAGTTCGTGCTATAGGTAGTGGCCGTGGAGAAAATAAAGCTGTATTTAAAGGGCATAATATGGCAATTGAATTAGATCGTGCAGCTGGTTCAACGATGAAGCCGATTTTCGACTACGCTCCTGCAATTGAATATTTAAAATGGGCTACGTACCATCAAATTGATGACTCTCCATTTAAGTATTCAACGGGACAAGAAGTACGAAATGCAGATAGAAGTCATATGGGTCCAATTACAATGCGTGAAGCATTAAAAATGTCGCGTAATATTCCTGCAATTAAAACTGCAAAAGAAGTAGGGATTAGTAAATCGAAAGAATTCTCTGAGAAACTAGGTATTACATTTAATACAGCACCGACAGAATCGACAGCGATTGGTACAAATGAAGTATCGCCAACTGAAATAGCGGGTGCTTATGCGGCATTTGGTAATGAAGGTAAATATACGAAACCGCATTTTGTTAAGAAAGTCGTTTATCCAGACGGTAAGTCACAAAGTTTTGGACAAAAACCAAAACAAGTTATGACAGATTCTACAGCATACATGATTACAGATATGCTTCGTTCTGTAGTTACATCTGGTACTGGTACATCGGCAAATGTAGGCTCCTTAGATGTAGCTGGTAAAACGGGTACGACAAACTATTCATCAAAGCAATTAGCTCAATATAAAATTCCAGAAAGTGCAACTCGTGATAGTTGGTTCGCTGGATATACACCGCAATATACGATGGCAGTATGGACTGGGTATATGAAAGATGGTAAAGACGAGTATATTAGTAGTAAGAATACGAAAATTGCACAGTTGATCTTTAAAGAAATGATGAGCGAAATGGCTACAGATAAATCACGCTTTAAAATGCCAAGTAGTGTTATTCAAGAAGGTAGTGAGCTACGTATAAAAGGTGAAAAACGTGATTCATCGCCAAATACTAGCGTACCGGATACAACGCAGCAACCAAAACAAGATCAACAGCAAAAAACTGAAGAAGAGAAAAAGCAAGAAGAATTAAAGAAACAAGAAGAACTGAAAAAACAAGAAGAACAAAAGAAACAAGAGGAACTTAAGAAGCAAGAAGAACAAAAGAAACAAGAAGAAGAAAAGAAACAAAATGAACAAAATAACGGAAATGGTCAAGGAACGACACCTCCAGCAAATAACGGAGGAGGTCAAGGAAATACGACACCTCCAGCAAATAACGGAGGAGGTCAAGGAAATACGACACCTCCAGCAAATAATGGAGGAGGTCAAGGAAATACGACACCTCCAGCAAATAATGGAGGAGGTCAAGGAAATACGACACCTCCAGCAAATAACGGAGGAGGTCAAGGAAATACAACTCCACCAGCGACCACACAACCAGAGACTGGCGGTAATGCAGGAGAGACCCCTGTTAATAATGGGCAATAAGAAAAATTTATAAAAAATATTAAAAAGCACTTAAGATTTGTGAAAATTACAATCTTAAGTGCTTTTTTCGTTTAAATGTAGTAGCTATGAAATGATGTGTTTTAAATGTTAAACGTACCATAAAAATTTTGAAAATAAATTGATGGGAAATGATAAAAGACTTGAGCCTGAGGTAGTGGAGCGTGGCTAGGATGATAAAAGGTAGTGCTACTTGGATGGGCACCATGATGCCAAAATGAAGGGGTAGCTTGACCTGGTGATTGGTATTGTTGCCAAATTGCTGGAAGTTCAATGCCGACATCGGAACTTGCTGTATGAACGGCGGGGGCATGTATTTCGGGTATCGAAGGAACCGCGACAGTTACTCTTGATGATAATACCCACATAAAATAATCACTCCTAAGTTGTGATAATAAATTAGTATATTCTTTTCACACGTATAAAGGTACATATATAGGACTTTCGTTTAAAATATGCGTACAAAGTCTTAAGACTAATGTAAGCTGATGGTGGACTATTTAATATGAAAAGATACGTCTATTTGCGGAGGGAAAAGAGATAAAAAAAATATACAATGAGGGTGTTAATCGTAATATTTTACGAGTGTATGGAGGTATTTTTATGGAACGATTATGGACGAAATCATTTATTCAAATGACTTTCGCAATGTTATTTTTATTTACAGGATTTTATTTACTTGTTCCAACGCTCCCGCTCTTTATTAAAGAGATAGGTGGCAATGAATCGCAAGTTGGACTCATGATGGGAATGTTTACAATAGCTGCTGTTGTAATACGACCGATTATTGGAGGAATGTTAGATCAATATGGTAGAAGATCATTTATTATTTTCGGACTCATCTTTTTTGGCTTAACGATGTACTCCTATAATATAGCATCGACTATTATTCTTTTAGCTGTTTTACGTGTTATTCACGGAGTAACATGGGCTGTTTCTACAACAGCTGTTGGAACAGCAATAACGGATATTATTCCAGATTCACGCCGCGGTGAAGGTATGGGTTGGTACGGGATGGCGATGACAATTGCAATGGCGATCGGACCTATGATTGGATTATGGGTTGTGCAAAATTATTCATTTGATGGTCTATTTTTATTAGCGACGTTGTTATCTTTTATGGCAGTCGTATTATCATTAATAACGAAGATCCCATTTACGCCACAAAAAGAAAAAGGGAAAATTCAGCTATTTGAGAAATCCGTATTAACAATCACGATTGTAGTATTCTTTTTATCGTTTGCATATGGAGGAATAACAACCTTTTTACCGTTATTTGCATCATCAATTCATGTAAACCCGGGAACTTTCTTTCTTGTATATGCAATTGCATTAACAATTGTAAGACCAATTTCAGGGAAACTATTAGATAAGTATGGAGAAGTATTCATTATACTTCCAGCATTATGTATTACTATTTTAGCTATAGTTGTTTTAACTATTTCAAATGGTTTGATAGGTGTAATTATCGCAGCAACATTATACGGTATTGGATTTGGTTCAGCGCAGCCAGCTTTGCAAGCGGCAATGCTTACAATTGTCGATCCGAGTAAAAGAGGAGTTGCAAATGCTTCATTTTTTACAGCGTTTGATTTAGGAATCGGGTTAGGTGCTATTTTACTTGGAGTTGTTTCACAAATGTTTGGTTATCGTATTTTATTTTCAGGGAGTGCAATTTCAGCATTGATAGCCTTAATTATTTTCGTCTTCTTTGTAAAACAACGATTAGGAAAAAAAGAGTTTGCGTAAACTGGAGGAATAAAGATGAGAATTTCAATTAATCGTAAAGCTCTGCAATGGTTCCAGGAAGAATTACGTATAAAGCACGGTGAATCTGTACGTTTTACTGTAAGGTACGGAGGGGATAGTTCAATTCAGCCCGGATATTCTTTAGGGGTTGTTGCTGAGAAACCCGATGGCGAAATAGTGTCAGTTGAGAAGGAAGGTATTATATTTTTTGTAGATTCTGATGATCTTTGGTATTTTCAAAACTATGATTTATTTGTAAGTTATCATGAGGAAATGGAAGAAATTCAATTTAATTATGTAAAATAATAACTTTATTAAAAATGAATAAGTTTTATATAAAAATTATATTTAAGAGATAGTGAAATAAATATCATATAGTAACGAGCTGTATTTATGTACAGCTCGTTTTTTCTATTTCTCAAATAAAATTAGAATAATTGTATATTTGGCGGTGTTATATGAAAAATCTTTATATCTTGTTTTTGAAAATACGCAAAGAAGTCTATCCTTTCTTTATAAAATATAAGAATTATTTTCAAAAAATTGTATTGTTACAGTAAGAAAAGTGTAGGAAACTTATCATTATAAAATAAATTGAAATCTTCTAAAAACTCTGATACATTGAAATAGAAATGTAGTTTCACAATATTGTAAAGGCTTACAGTTATGTGCACGAAGATCTATTAGGATTGGAGGAAATAATGATGAAAGCTGAAGAGAAATTTTCCCCGGGATTAGATGGTATAGTGGCAGCGGAGACGAAAATCTCGTTTCTTGACACAGTAAAAGGTGAAATTGTAATTCAAGGGTATGACTTAATCGAACTCTCAAAAACAAAAGAGTATTTAGACATTGTGCACCTTTTATTGGAGGAACACCTACCGAATGAAGATGAAAAAGTAACACTTGAAAAGAAATTAAAAGAAGAATATGCAGTACCAGAAGGTGTATTCAACGTACTAAAGGCATTGCCTAAAGAGACGCATCCCATGGATGGATTACGTACAGGTGTGTCAGCGTTAGCTGGTTACGATAATGATATCGAAAACCGCTCGTTAGAAGTGAATAAAAGCCGAGGGTACAAGCTGTTAAGTAAAGTGCCAAACATTGTAGCGAATAGCTATCATATTTTAAATAATGAGGAGCCAATTGAACCTCTTAAAGAATTATCTTATAGTGCGAATTTCTTCTATATGTTAACTGGTAAAAAACCAACTGAACTTGAGGAAAAGATCTTTGATCGTTCCCTTGTTTTATATAGTGAGCATGAAATGCCAAACTCTACATTTACAGCTCGCGTTATTGCATCAACACAATCAGATTTATACGGTGCTTTAACAGGTGCAGTTGCATCTTTAAAAGGAAGTTTACATGGCGGTGCAAATGAAGCGGTTATGTACATGCTTTTAGAAGCTGGTAATGTTGAGAAATTTGAAGAGTTATTACAGAAGAAACTATATAACAAAGAAAAAATTATGGGCTTTGGACACCGTGTTTATATGAAGAAGATGGATCCAAGAGCACTTATGATGAAGGAAGCTTTAAAACAGTTATGTGATGTAAAAGGTGATTATACACTATATGAAATGTGTGAAGCTGGAGAAAAGATTATGGAAAAAGAAAAAGGAATTTATCCAAATCTTGATTATTATGCAGCTCCAGTATATTGGATGCTAGGTATTCCAATTCAACTTTACACACCAATCTTCTTTAGCTCTAGAACAGTGGGGTTATGTGCGCACGTTATTGAGCAACATGCAAATAATCGTTTGTTCCGTCCTCGTGTAAATTATATTGGCGAGCGACATGTACTTAGTAAATAAGAACAACTGGGGAGTTGTTAGCGCCGCCCGCCAGATGGGTGTTTGACCGACACCCATCATTAATAATAACGAATTTTCGACAGAAAGGGAAGAATAGCATGATTAAAACAAATGAAATTAAGCAAAAAGATGCATTATTAGAAGAGATTACCGATTATGTATTAAATAAAGAGGTTACTAGTGCAGAAGCATTCAGTACAGCTCGTTACGTATTACTTGATACACTTGGATGTGGAATTTTAGCACTGCAATATCCAGAATGTACGAAATTACTAGGACCAGTTGTGCCAGGAACAATCGTGCCAAATGGTACACGTGTACCAGGTACGTCTTATGTACTAGATCCAGTAAAAGGTGCATTTAATATCGGATGTATGATCCGTTGGTTAGACTATAACGATACTTGGCTTGCAGCAGAGTGGGGACATCCATCTGATAACCTAGGCGGAATTTTAGCAGTTGCAGATTATATTAGCCGTGTTCGTATTTCAGAAGGAAAAGAAGCTTTAAAAGTACGTGAAGTATTAGAAATGATGATTAAAGCACATGAAATTCAAGGCGTGCTTGCTTTAGAAAACAGCTTAAACAGAGTTGGTCTTGACCATGTATTATATGTAAAAGTAGCAACAACTGCAGTAGTTGCGAAAATGCTTGGCGGAACACGTGAAGAAATCTTTAATGCATTATCACATGCGTGGATTGATAATTCTAGTCTTCGTACATATCGTCATGCTCCAAATACGGGCTCACGTAAATCATGGGCTGCAGGTGACGCAACGAGCCGCGGTGTTCATCTTGCAATGACTGCTCTAAAAGGTGAAATGGGTTATCCAACAGCATTATCTGCGCCAGGATGGGGATTCCAAGATGTATTATTCAATAAACAAGAATTAAAATTAGCAAGACCACTAGAGTCATATGTAATGGAAAATGTATTATTTAAAGTGTCATATCCAGCAGAATTCCATGCACAAACGGCTGCAGAATGTGCAGTGAAGTTGCATCCGGAAATTAAAGAGAGATTAGATGAAATTGACCGTATTACAATTACAACTCATGAATCAGCAATTCGTATTATTGATAAAGAAGGTCCATTAAATAACCCAGCTGATCGTGATCATTGCTTACAATACATTACGGCAATTGGTTTATTAAAAGGAGATATCGTTGCAGACGATTATGAAGATGCAGTAGCAAACGATCCACGTGTAGATGAATTACGTAATAAGATGGTTGTTGTTGAAAACAAACAGTACAGTTTAGATTACCTTGACCCGAACAAGCGCTCAATCGCCAACGCTGTTCAAGTTCACTTTAAAGATGGCACAGTAACAGAAAATGTGGAATGTGAATATCCGCTTGGTCACCGCTTCCGTAGAGACGAAGCAATTCCAAAAGTTGTTCGAAAATTCACTGCAAATATGGCAGGTCATTATTCTAGTAAGCAACAAGAACAAATTCATGAAGTTTGTTTAAATGAAGAAAAACTAGAAAATATGAATGTAAACGAATTTGTAGATCTATTCTTAATTTAATAATAGGGGGGAATTTAGAATGGCTTGGGTTGTGAAAAAACAGTCAACACAAGAGGAGCTTGCGAATCGATTCCGAGCTTTAGTAGAAGCAAATGAAATTTTGCAAATTCCAGGTGCTCATGATGCAATGGCAGCTCTTGTTGCGAAAAATACAGGTTTTTCAGCTCTTTATTTATCAGGAGCTGCTTATACTGCAAGTAAAGGTTTACCAGATTTAGGTATCGTGACGTCTACTGAAGTGGCTGAGAGAGCAAGAGATTTAGTAAGAGCTACAGACTTACCTGTTCTTGTTGACATTGATACAGGATTTGGTGGTGTACTAAATGTGGCGAGAACAGCTGTAGAAATGGTGGAAGCGAAAGTAGCAGCTGTCCAAATTGAAGATCAGCAATTACCAAAAAAATGTGGACATTTAAATGGTAAGAAACTTGTTACTACAGAAGAATTGGTTCAAAAAATTAAAGCGATTAAAGAAGTTGCACCGAGCTTATACATTGTAGCACGTACTGATGCTCGTGGCGTTGAAGGATTAGATGAAGCAATTGAAAGAGCAAATGCATATGTAAAAGCAGGTGCAGACGCAATTTTCCCTGAAGCGCTTCAATCAGAGGAAGAATTCCGTCTATTTAATAGTAAGGTAAATGCACCTTTGCTTGCGAATATGACTGAATTCGGAAAAACTCCATATTATAGTGCAGAGGAATTTGCGAATATGGGTTTCCAAATGGTTATTTATCCTGTAACTTCACTTCGCGTTGCAGCGAAAGCGTATGAAAATGTGTTTGCTTTAATTAAAGAAACAGGTTCTCAAAAAGATGCACTTTCTAATATGCAAACGAGAAGTGAATTATACGAAACAATTTCATATCATGACTTTGAAGAGTTAGATACTGGTATTGCAAAAACAGTATTATCAGAAGATCAATAGATAAAGCAGCGAAGGCGATGAAAATACATCTTTGGCAAAATAAAATGCTTGATGTGAAAAATCATCGCCTTCTATTTTCAAAAAAGATATTCCACTCATCGTAGACGAGCATAAGCAAAAAGCTATGAAAGCCGAATGATAGGGGGATACATATGGAGAAAACGAAGTTACCATGGGATGAATTCTTTTCACTTAATAAAGATATAAATCATACTTACTTTACACCAGAAGATTTTTCAGGTGATGAAGATTTAATCGCAAAAACGACAGAACAATTCGTTAAACAAGAAATTGTTCCACAAATGGAGAATATTGAACAACATAACTATAAAGTTTCTCGTCAATTATTTGAGAAAGCTGGGGAACTTGGATTATTAGGCATTGAGGTACCAGAAGATTATGGCGGGTTCGAGTTAGGAAAGGCTGTCTCAGGTCTTGTAGCAGAGAAAATGGGTTACGCTGGTGCGTTTAGCGTTTCTTTTAATATACACGCTGGTGTCGGTACATTGCCTTACATATATTATGGAACGAAAGAGCAAAAAGAAAAATATTTACCGAAAATCGCATCGGGAGAATGGATTGGGGCTTATGCTTTAACAGAGCCAAATGCTGGTTCGGATGCATTAAGTGCAAAAACAAGCGCCGTATTGAATGAAGAGGGAACAGCTTGGAAGTTAAATGGTGAGAAGCAATGGATTACAAATGCTCATATGGCAGATGTATACGTTGTTTTTGCGAAGACAAATAAAGGAATGACAGCGTTTATTGTCGAAAGAACATGTGAAGGTGTATCTATTGGATTAGAAGAAAAGAAAATGGGGATTAAAGGTTCTTCAACAGCGACTCTTATTTTAGAAGATGTTGTCATCCCTGCTGAAAATGTTTTAGGGGAAGTTGGGAAAGGGCATCACGTAGCCCTTAATATTCTTAACTTTGCTAGACTTAAACTTGCTTTTGGAAATATTGGAACAGCAAAACAAGCAATTGGTTTGTCGGTTCAATATGGAAAAGAGCGAAAACAGTTCCAAACGGAATTAGTAGACTTTACGATGATTCAAGAGAAAATTGCAAATATGATCATTGCTACATATGGAGCCGAAAGTGCAGCTTATCGTACGGCAGGTGTAATCGATGAAGCAATTCATGAGAGCGATGAAGATCTTATGAAGAAAATGTCCCAATTTGCAATTGAATGTGCACTGAATAAAGTAAATGCTTCTGAAACACTTGCTTATATCGTAGATGAAGCTGTACAAATTCATGGTGGTTACGGTTATATGCAAGAGTATGAGGTAGAACGATTATATCGTGATGCTAGAATTAGTCGTATTTTTGAAGGAACGAACGAAATTAATAGATTAACAGTTGCCAAAATGTTAATGAAGCAAATCGAACAATTAGAAGATACTGAAGTAGAAAGTGATGTAGCAAATGTAGAAAGAAACCATCGTTACATTTTATTAGCGAAAAAATTGTTGAAACAATCTTTGAAAACGCTCTCTAAAACTCCAGGCCTAAAAATTGACCAAGAACAAGAATATTCACGTGTAATTTCAAATATGTTGACGGACGTGTACGTCATGGAATCAGCGTTTTTACGTACGAGAAAAGCGGTAAGTAAAAATGGTGAGGAAAAAGAACGTACGAAGCAATTAATAACGGATGTTATTTGTGAAGAAGGATACCGTAAAGTAGAAGAAGCGGCGATTTCTGTACTTTCAGCGGCTGTCACAGAAGAACAAGATAGACATGTGATTTTAGCTGAAATCCGTCAATTATTAGTGCCTTTATACACGAACGTATTTACGAAGAAGAGAGAAATTGCGAAAGCTATTATAAATCGCGGGAAATATATTGTGTAAATAGGAGGAAAGCGATATGAAAAAGATTGGTTTTATCGGTTTAGGTAACATGGGCCTTCCAATGTCAAAAAATCTAGTTAAATCAGGTTACACAGTATATGGCGTGGACTTAAATAAAGAGGCGGAAGCGTCCTTTGAAAAAGAAGGCGGAATTATCGGTCTATCAATCTCAAAACTAGCAGAAACATGTGATGTAGTTTTTACAAGTTTACCTTCACCTCGCGCTGTTGAAGCGGTATATTTTGGAGCAGAAGGATTATTTGAAAATGGTCACTCGAATGTAGTTTTCATTGATACAAGTACGGTATCGCCGCAGTTAAACAAACAGTTAGAGGAAGCTGCAAAGGAAAAGAAAGTAGACTTTTTAGCAGCACCTGTGAGCGGTGGTGTAATAGGAGCCGAAAACCGTACATTAACGTTTATGGTTGGTGGATCAAAAGACGTATATGAGAAAACGGAATCTATCATGGGCGTACTAGGCGCGAACATTTTCCACGTTAGTGAGCAGATTGATAGTGGTACAACTGTTAAGTTAATTAATAACTTATTAATTGGTTTTTATACAGCTGGTGTGAGTGAAGCTTTAACATTAGCGAAAAAGAATAATATGGATTTAGATAAAATGTTTGATATTTTAAATGTAAGTTACGGTCAAAGTAGAATTTATGAACGTAATTATAAAAGTTTTATAGCACCTGAAAACTACGAGCCAGGATTTACTGTGAACTTATTGAAGAAAGATTTAGGATTTGCAGTTGACTTAGCTAAGGAAAGCGAACTCCATTTACCGGTAAGCGAAATGTTATTAAACGTATATGACGAAGCGAGTCAAGCTGGATATGGTGAAAACGATATGGCTGCTTTATATAAGAAAGTTAGCGAGCAATTAATTTCTAATCAAAAATAAATTATACAAAGGAGAGAATACAATGATTACAACTGAAATTAAACGAGTAAAAAATCACATTAACGGTGAGTGGGTTGAATCGACAGGTACGGAAGTAGAAGCAGTTCCAAATCCAGCGACTGGAAAAATTATCGCTTACGTTCCACTATCTCCAAAAGAAGATGTTGAAAAAGCTGTTGAAGCGGCAAAAGCAGCATTCGAAACATGGTCTAAAGTACCAGTTCCAAATCGTTCAAGAAATTTATATAAATATTTACAGCTATTACAAGAAAACAAAGATGAGCTTGCAAAAATCATTACGCTAGAAAATGGTAAGACGCTAACGGATGCAACAGGTGAAGTACAGCGTGGTATTGAAGCGGTAGAACTTGCAACATCTACGCCAAATTTAATGATGGGTCAAGCACTTCCGAATATCGCTAGCGGAATTGATGGATCGATTTGGCGCTACCCAATCGGAGTTGTTGCTGGTATTACACCGTTTAACTTCCCGATGATGATTCCGTTATGGATGTTCCCACTTGCAATTGCTTGCGGTAATACATTCGTATTAAAAACATCTGAAAGAACGCCACTTTTAGCGGAGCGACTTGTAGAATTATTCTATGAAGCAGGTTTCCCAAAAGGCGTATTAAATTTAGTGCAAGGCGGAAAAGATGTTGTAAATAGCATTTTAGAAAATAAAGATATTCAGGCTGTTTCGTTCGTTGGCTCTGAGCCGGTAGCTCGTTACGTATATGAAACAGGTACGAAACACGGAAAACGTGTACAAGCATTAGCAGGTGCGAAAAACCATGCGATTGTAATGCCAGATTGCAATCTTGAGAAAACAGTACAAGGTGTAATTGGATCTGCATTTGCAAGTAGTGGAGAGCGCTGCATGGCATGCTCAGTAGTAGCAGTAGTGGATGAAATTGCTGATGAATTTATTGATGTATTAGTAGCAGAAACGAAAAAATTAAAAGTAGGCGATGGCTTTAACGAAGATAACTATGTTGGACCATTAATCCGTGAATCTCATAAAGAGCGCGTTTTAGGCTATATTAATAGCGGTGTAGCAGATGGGGCAACTTTATTAGTAGATGGCCGTAAAATTAATGAAGAAGTTGGAGAAGGTTACTTTGTAGGTGCGACAATCTTTGATGGCGTGAATCAAGAAATGAAAATTTGGCAAGATGAAATTTTTGCTCCAGTATTAAGTATTGTACGTGTTAAAGATTTAGAAGAAGGTATTAAACTAACAAATCAATCTAAATTTGCAAATGGTGCGGTTATTTATACGTCAAATGGTAAACATGCACAAACATTCCGTGATAATATCGATGCTGGTATGATTGGTGTAAACGTAAACGTTCCAGCACCAATGGCATTCTTCGCATTTGCAGGAAATAAAGCTTCATTCTTTGGTGATTTAGGTACAAATGGTACAGATGGCGTTCAATTCTATACACGTAAAAAAGTTGTAACTGAGCGCTGGTTTTAATATAGAGTAAACAACCAAATCAGTTATTAGATGAAAACCACCACTATTAATAGTGGTGGTTTTCGTCTTGTTAATTATTTTTTTCAAAAGCTAGTTTAATACCAAATCCAATTAGGACGACTCCTGTTAGCCCTTGAATATAACGTTGCGTCTTCGGTTTTTTCATAAAAGCACTAATTTTATCAATTAAAAATATATAAAATGCAAACCAAATGACTGTTAAAACGAGGTAAGTAAGGCCCATTACAAGAAGTTGAATAAATGTATTATGATTTGGATTTAAAAATTGTGGTAAAAAAGTTAAAAAGAAGACTGCTACTTTAGGATTTAATAAATTTGTAAGAAATCCTTGGCGAAAGCAAGAAGTATGTTCGTTTTCATTATTCAAAGATAGATCATTTGTATCTAAGTTTTCTTTGTTTCTTACTGCTAAAAGGGCTTTAATACCGATATATATTAAATAGAGAGCCCCAACGTACTTGAAAATAGAAAATAAAAGAGCTGACTTTACAATAAGTGCAGAAAGACCAATTACAGCAGCTAAAGTATGAATTAATAGTGCAATACATGTACCAAACACTGTTTTCACTCCACCGACTTTACCAGCAACCAATGTATTTTTCGTAGCCATTGCTGTATCTGGACCAGGTAAAATGATGAGGCAAATAGACATAATGATGAAAAGAAGATAATTTTCTATCATAGCCGTCCCTCCTTTTTATTTTTAGAATATTTGATCAAAATCAGTGTAGCACAAAAATGGATTTAATAAAATTAAATTTTATTTAAAATAATTAAATGAAAAAGACTATATAGTAGCTGTAATTACACTACTATATAGCCTCGATTTTATACCGCTATTTGCGGGTAGTAAGATTTTCATCGCACAAGATTTAGCTGAAGAAAAGAAGTTAGGTGGGGGATGAACAAAACCTCCCCTCATGACAATTTCATTTTATGCATTAAGTAAGTTAAAGAAACGATTCACATCTTCTTCTGAAACGTCACTTAACTGTTTATATTTATAATTCGGATTTTGATCTTTATCAACGACAACGGAGCGTACTCCCTCGAAGAAATCTTCATGTCTCATGAAATTTTTAGCAAGTATAAGGTCCGTAGCGAAACATTCTTCAACGGATTTATCTTTTCCATCAATAAACTGTTTTAATGTTACTTTTAGTGAAATAGGGGATTTTGATAACAGTGTTTCTTTCGTTTTTAGAGCAAAGGAACTTTCATCTTTCTCCAATGAATGGATGATTTCTTCAATTGTATCGAAAGCAAAATGTGAATTGATTACTTCTAATGAAGGAGCGAGCTCGCTTTCTAAGTTTGGAGCAGTTGCAAATGTACGAATAACTTCTTTTAAATTAGTATGTACATCATCTTCTTTATGCCAATTTACACTTTCAAGTTCAGTAAGAAACTCTGGTAATGAATCAGATGTCATAAAGTAATCTGCAGCATTAATAAATAATACGTCAGAAGCTTTTAAAATAGATGCTGTTAAAGCAACGAAGCGTCCTGTATATCCAGGTGCTTTATTTAAGAAATATGCAGCTCCGACGTCTGGGAAGAAGCCGATATTCATCTCTGGCATTGCCCATTTCGTACGCTCAGTTACAATGCGATACTTCGCACCATTTGTAAGACCGACACCACCGCCCATTACAATTCCATCTAAACAAGCAATAATCGGTTTTGTATATTGATAAATATATGTATCAATTTCATACTCTTCTTCAAAAAAACGTTCTGCATGTTGCAATGCCACTTCATTGGAACGCGCTTCATAAAGAGTTTTAATGTCGCCACCTGCACAAAAACCTTTTGTGCCAGCTCCTTTTAACACGATAAGTGCAATACGCTCATCGTGTTCCCACTCTTTAAGTTTTTGTCCGATAGGTTGTAACATGTCATAAGATAAAGAATTAAGTGCTTTTGGACGGTTTAAAGTAATTGTCGCAACGCCGTTTTCACTAACAGAAAATAAAACTTGTTCAGTCATAATGCATCCTCCCTTACATATCTTCTTATTCTTAATTCTTGATATGTACTGAAATGTCCTTTATAAATTTTGTCAAAAGTTGACGGTAAATATTAATTTGGTCACTGCATATTTTGACGAGTTATCTTTGCAGGATTTCAGAGACTGAGGGGGAATATTACAACATTACTGTAAGTGTAATTATTTGAAGTTATAATGATAAAAGCGCTATTATATAGGTGTGAAATGTTCATTATCAATTCTAAAAGTGTGTTTGAAGAAAAAATAAATCGTACAATTGTAATAAAAAATTTTACACTGAATTAGAAATAGAGAAAGGAGAAATCGGAATGCCAGGACCTTTACTATTGTCGGTTATTATTTTGTCTTTTTTAATGATAGGAATAACGCAGTATTTTCATCATACAGATACGACAGAAGAAGTGAAGGATAAAGTACGTCTCGTATTTCCGATTTTTATAATATCTATTTCATTCTGTATTTTATTAAATAAAGATGGCTACATTGTCGCAGTGTTCTCATTTTTCGTCGCAATCGTCTTAATTACCGTTTTATATTATGTAATGAAAGACTTTATACAAAAATAAAGATGTCACAATAGGCATTTTTATTTTTGGGAAAATGTAAAATTTCACATACCGTATTTTATATAAAATACATAAAGCATATAACAATAGAAAAGTGTGTACTTTGCTGTGTATGTACTTGTCAATCTTGCATAGCCACTATACTATTAAAATGTAGAGATTATAAAAAGGGGTTGTATCTATCATGAAATTTGAGATGCACACAAAAATTATTTCAAATGAAAAAGAAGTAAGATTACATATTGAAGAAAATATATTTCAATTAATATTGGATGGTTATCACTTATTTACAATTCAAGAAATATTGCCTTTATATAAATCAAATGAAGAAAGAATTGGAAGTGCAACGATATTGAAACTAGAGTGGGAGAACGGAAAAACTACAATAAACTATCAACTCGTTTCACTAAAATCAGTAAATTAAAAGGAGTAGAAAAATATGAAGTTATTTCATACAGCGGATTGGCATTTAGGAAAGCTTGTTCATGGCGTGTATATGACTGAAGACCAAAAGATTGTATTAGATCAGTTTGTACAGGCTGTTGAAGAAGAAAAACCAGATGCTGTAATTATTGCAGGGGATTTATATGACCGAGCAATTCCACCTACAGAAGCAGTAGACTTATTAAATGATGTGCTGCAAAAAATAGTTATTGATTTACAAACACCAGTTATTGCAGTAGCTGGTAATCATGATAGTCCGGATCGTATCCATTTTGGAAGTAGTTTAATGAAAAAACAAGGATTACATATTGTAGGTCAATTTCAATTCCCGTACGAACCTGTTGTACTAAATGATGAATATGGAGAGGTTCACTTCCATCTAATACCGTATGCAGACCCAAGCATAGTGAGGCACGTGTTGAAAAATGAAGACGTACGTTCTCATGATGATGCGATGCGCATTTTTATGAATGAGCTCTCTGAAACGATGGATAAAGAAGCTAGACATGTATTTGTTGGACATGCATTTGTAACTTCTTCAGGAGAAGCGGAGGAGAATACAAGTGATGCAGAACGACCACTTTCAATTGGTGGTGCTGAATATGTAAATAGTCATTATTTTGATAAGTTTCATTACACAGCGCTTGGACATTTACATCAAGCGCATTTCGTACGTAATGAGACGATTCGATATTCAGGTTCACCACTTGCCTATTCAATTTCTGAAGAGAAACATAAAAAAGGTTATTACATTGTAGAACTGAATGAAACTGGTGAAGTAGCAATTGAAAAAAGGTTACTTTCACCACGTCGTAAAATGCGAACAGTAGAAGCGAAAATAGATGAATTATTACAGCACCCAGTAAGTGAAGATTACGTATTTGTAAAATTATTAGACGAAAACCCTGTCTTACAGCCAATGGAGAAAATACGATCTGTATATCCAAATGCAATGCACGTTGAAAGAGCGATGCAAAGGCGAGAACTCACAGATACAAATGAAGTAACGGTTTCAAGACATAAAACGGATGATTTATCTCTTTTAAAGGCTTTCTATAAAGAAATGAAAGGGTTAGATTTATCAGAAGAGAAAGAACGCCTATTTATAGATGTATTACAAACAGTGCAAGAACGGGAAGGTGAACGAGGATGAGACCGATTCAGCTTATTATGACAGCATTCGGGCCATATAAACAGAAAGAAGTAATCGATTTTGAAGATCTTGGAGAACATCGTATTTTCGCTATTTCTGGGAATACGGGAGCTGGAAAAACAACGATTTTTGATGCGATTTGTTATGTGTTATATGGTGAGGCTAGTGGAGAAGAACGTAGTGATACGAGCATGCTTCGAAGTCAATTTGCTGATGATAATGTTTATACAAGTGTTGAATTAACCTTTCAGTTAAAAGGGAAACGCTATGAAATAAAACGACAACTTGGACATAAAAAACAAGGGAATAAGACCATTACAGGACATGCAGTAGAATTATATGAAGTTATTGATGGAGAAAACGTTCCAGCCGTCGATCGTTTTCATGTAACAGACGTAAACAAAAAAGTGGAAGATTTAATTGGGTTAAGTAAACATCAATTTAGCCAAATTGTTATGTTACCCCAAGGGGAATTCCGAAAACTATTAACATCTGAGACGGAAAACAAAGAAGAGATTTTACGTCGTATTTTTAAAACGGATCGTTATAAATTAATGCGTGAGTTACTTGATCAAAAGAGAAAACAATGGAAAGATGTCTTGCAAGAAAAACAAAAAGAGAGAGAGCTCTATTTCCGTAATGTTTTTAAATTACCAATCCGTGATGGAGCATTATTAGAGACATTAGTGGCACAAGAACATGTAAATACGCATCAAGTAGTAGAAGCGTTAGAACAAGAAACAACCGTGTATAAGGCAGAGGTTGAGCAATTACAAGTAGAACAAGATGTTCAAACGAAGCAATTAAAGGATGCAGAAACACGTTTTCATGCAGCAAAATCTGTAAATGAGAAATTTATAGATTTACAACAAAAGAATGAGAAATATAACACTTTACAAGAGAACCGTGCAGCAATTGAAAGGAAAGAAAAATCCTTTAAACGTGCGGAACAAGCAAAGCGCTTATTACCATTTGAACAATGGTATGAAGAAGCGATGGAAAATGAGCAGAAAGCTGAAAGTTTGTTAAAACAGATAAGCGTCAAACAAGAACAGATAATGAATAGCTTTGAACTTGCTCAGGAGAAGTATGAAGTAGTAAAGAATAAAGAAGCTGAGCGAGAAGAGGCTAAAAAACTTGTTCAAAGATTAGAAGAGTTACAAGCGATTATTGAATCATTAGCTGAGAGAAAGCTGAATTTACAAAATACCGAAATCCAAATAGGGAAATTAAAAGAAAGTATGCAAAAGTTAGATCAACAACTAGAAGAGCATACAAACAAAAAACAGAGAATGTCTGATGAATTGCAGCAATTAGAACAAGCACTTGAGCAATATGTAGCTAAAGTAGAAGAACTAACGAATATGCGAGAAGATGCAAAAGTTTTAAAGCAAGCATATGATGTTTGGCAAGAAAAACAAAAATTCGAGCAAGAAAAAGAAGCGGCAAATAATAAAATGCAAGTGGCAGTTCGTGCATATGAAAACATGGAGCGCCGCTGGTTAAGTGAACAAGCTGGTATATTAGCTCTTCATTTACATGACGGTGAATCTTGTCCGGTATGTGGTAGTACGAATCATCCGCAAAAAGCTACAGAGCAAAGTAATGCGATCGATGAAAAAGAGTTAAACGATTTAAGAGATAAGAAGAACATTGCTGAAAAATTACATGTGCAAGTAGAGGAGAAATGGAATTTCTATCGACTACAATATGAACAAGTGATAGAAGAAGTTGTGAAGCGCGGCTACAACTCGGAAAAATTAGCTGAAACATATAGTGCACTTGTTCAAAAAGGAAAACAATTAGCTGCAGACGTTAATACGTTAAAAGCAAGTGAAGAAACACGTAAGCAGATTGCTGCGAACATGAAAAGCGTAGAAGAAAAAATAGAAGAACTTCAGAAACAAAAACGAGAAGTGGAAACAATGCAGCACCGTACAGAAATGGAGTGTATGCAACTTCGTACGTCATATGAACATGATAAACGAAATATTCCAGAAAACTTACAAACAGTACAAGCTTGGAAAGCACAGTTTGACCAAGCTATGCAGGAACTTAGGTTAATGGAGGACGAATGGAAGAAAGTGCAGGAAGCGTATCAGCATTGGCAAAATGAAAATATACGTATTCAAGCAGAACAAAAAGGTGCTTCTAATCAATTTGAAAGTGCAAAATTAAAGAAAGAAGAGACTTTCGCACGCTTTATGAAAGAGCTAGAACAAAGCGGGTTTACAGACGAATTCACGTATAAAGAAGCCAAATTAAGCGATCACGAGATGGAAATGTTACAAAAAGAAATTCAAGGTTATTATTCATCGCTTGAAGTGCTTGCAAAACAAATTGAAGAGTTACAAGCTGAATTAAAAGATAAAGAGTATATGGATATTACAGCGTTAGGTGAACACATAACAGAATTACAAATTAATCTCGATATCATTAAAGAAAAACGTCAACGTGCGCAAAATGCGGTAACATATATTTCTGATTTACATGAAAACATTAGACGTATTGATGAGCAAATTCATGAGGAAGAAAAAGCTTTCCAAGAACTTGTTGACTTATATGAAGTAATGAAAGGTGATAACGAGAGCCGTATATCATTTGAACGTTACATCTTAATTGAGTATTTAGAACAAATTGTTCAAATTGCAAACGAACGATTACGTAAATTATCAAACGGACAATTTTATTTAAAACGAAGTGAACGAGTTGAAAAGAGAAATCGTCAAAGTGGATTAGGCTTAGATGTGTACGATGCATATACTGGCCAAACACGCGATGTAAAAACACTATCCGGCGGAGAGAAATTTAATGCATCACTTTGCCTAGCGCTAGGAATGGCAGATGTCATTCAAGCATATGAAGGTGGTATTTCCATCGAAACGATGTTCATCGATGAAGGGTTCGGTTCATTAGATGAAGAATCATTAACGAAAGCAGTAGACGCCTTAATTGACTTACAAAAATCAGGCCGATTTATCGGTGTCATTTCACACGTACAAGAGCTGAAAAACGCAATGCCAGCTGTATTAGAAGTAACGAAGCAGAAGGATGGTTGTAGTCAGACTAGGTTTGTGGTGAAGTAAGCTTAGAAAATGGAGTAGGGAATCTATCGATACTTTTAGTGTCATATGTATGAATCATAAAACGTCGTCTCTTCATATTAGAGGCGACGTTTTATTTTATAAAATATCTATGAATTATCTGTAGAAGGCGGCGTATTCTCCAAACGATTATAAGCTTTAAAAGCTGAAATTGCCGATATAACCCCGCCTACTAAAAATAAAGTCGATCCTCCAACTAAGATGATACGACTGACATATGTTTCCCGTGCTTCTTCGACTTCTTCTTGTAACGCTGTAGGCATATGAATCCCCCCTTTATAAAAGTTGTTTTATCTCGCTATTTGCCGTGCAGTAAGACCCACATCTAAAAATTCAGGGGAAGCAAAGAATTTAGGTGGGGCCCTGCTGCCCGTAAAAGCCCGATTGGTGAGGGCTGATAAGCAGTGGGGGATGAACAAAAGCCCCACTGATTAAAGTTTCACTTTATAAATAGTATATACAAACGCCTAAAATGTGTTAAAATAACTGATGATTTTACGCAGTGAGTAATTAGATGAGTAGGATGCGAGTGGCTAAGTAAATCTTCATCACAAATTTATGTGAACTTCACATAGAGCACATATTAACATTGTATTATGTATATGTACCAAATAAATAAATAAAGTGAATGTAAGTTCTGTTTTCAAAAATTTAAAATCCTTTTATTTCTATATGAAAGTTTTAATCAAGGGTTTTAAAAAATTTGGAAATAGATCTTATGAATATGGAATTCATATAAAAGGGGAATGTCTTATGACAACATATACGAGTGAAATGAGAAAAACTTTAGTTTCAGAAGAAGATGTAGATATTTTAAAAATTATGGCGCATCCAATCAGACTGCAAATTGTAAATGAATTAAGTACGAGAAAAACTTGTAATGTAACACAATTAACAGAGTTACTGAATATTCCGCAATCTACTGTTTCACAACATTTATCAAAAATGAAGGGTAAAGTGTTACGAGCAGAGAGAAGAGGTTTAGAAATTTATTATCATATTAACAATTTAAAAGCGAGTAAGATTGTTAATGTTTTAGGGTATATAAACTAGTGAAATATTTTTATATAAAAAAGCCCCTGCTGTTGAGCAGGGGCTATTTTGTGTTGTTTTATGTATTTGTATTTAAAACTTTATAGTTTTTATGATTTACAATTGTTCGATCAAATTCAAAAGTACCACCGCTTACATTTGTAATTTCAACTAAGACCGATTCAGTATAAAGTTTTAATACAGATCCTGTAATCTTTAAATTATTTCGTTGAAAAAGTATAGTATCCCCTACGTTTGCTTTCATAGTACCTCCTCATTAAAGACAGAAATATTTTTTTATTATATATATTAAACCACGGATAGATATATTAGTGAATATTTAGTTTTATTTATTGGGAAAAAATTTGTTCTCTAATAGAAGAGTATAAAGTACTCTTATGTTAAAAGTTATATTTTATTTAAGTTTATCCCGCTATTTGTTGGGCAGTAAGACCCCCACCTCAAAATTCAGTGGAAGCAAAGAAGTTAGGTGGGGGCCCTGCTGCCCATAAAAGCCCGATTGGTGAGGGTTGATTAAAGTTTCACTTTATTATAAGCAAAGTAAATTGTTTTCAGCATTAGCGAAACAATATTTCTATGTAAATACTGCAGAGAAACAAATTATTCAAAAAACAGACACTATGTAGCACAAAACGTAAAGTAGATAAGTAAAGTTTTTTTCAGGAGTATAAGAAAAATATACGTTTATTAATAAGATCTCTAATTGGTAAAATTCCAATTAAAAACATAGAAAAACTTTAATATAAAAAGGTAATCAATTACAAATGGAGAAGTAATATATACGAAAGGAGAGATTTATATGAATAAAGGGAAAAAACAAGTTAGTCAACTTAGTTTTCTGGTGAATTTTATGAACGACAAGGGGAGTCTTGTGAAAATTTAATAGTATTATAGTATCCCCTTGTGAAAAAATGGTTGGGGGAATATATAAATGATAACAGAAATGAATATTAAAGTAGTTTGTGAAGAATCGTTTTCAAAAAGAGAAATAAAAATTTTAGAGACGTTTCTTTCAACTTTATCGGGGCATTCTAATGCTCTCGTTACAAAAGAAGGGATGTTTTTAAACCCATTAAGTAAAGAGAAGAGTGTGATTTATTATCATAACTTTGTATTTGTAAAATCACTTACAGAACAAATGTGTGCAGAATTAAAAGAAGTTTTAACAAGACGTATTAAAAATGCTTTCATTATGATGGAATTTGTAGAGCCAATTGTTACATTTGAAGAAACAATTATAAACGTATAAAGAAAGTCAGGCTTATGAATTGAGCTAATAAAACCGTCTCTTTAATAAATAGTAAAGAGACGGTTTTATTGTTTCACTTTTTAAAAAAGGGTTCAAAAACAAATGTAAATCGAGCTTATACAAAAACTACTTATTAAATAACTGTTACGTATTTAATAAGTAGTTTTTGTATTTCATCCTTCGTTTTGTGTAACTGATTCTACGTTTTTGACGCTCTGTCTTGTAAGTGCTTACATAAACGAAAACATCTTATACAATGAAGGTGTCAAATCAAAAGAGGTGACCAAAATGAACATAAAAAAAGTAAATTTAGCGAATAGCATTGAAATAGAAAGAGGAGGCGGAAAGGTATGAAAAAATCAACTGTTAATCCATGGTTTGTTGTCCTTGGCACAGTTATAGTACAAATGGGGCTTGGGACGATATATACATGGAGTTTATTCAATCAGCCTTTAGTTAGTAAATACGGTTGGAGTCTTAACGCTGTTGCGATAACTTTCTCAATTACTAGTCTTTCTTTAGCATTTTCAACTTTATTTGCGAGTAAATTGCAAGAAAAATGGGGACTTCGTAAACTTATTATGATAGCTGGATTAGCATTAGGACTAGGGTTAATACTTAGTTCACAAGCTTCTTCATTAATATTGCTTTATGTACTAGCAGGAGTTGTTGTAGGTTATGCAGATGGTACAGCATATATCACTTCACTATCAAATTTAATAAAGTGGTTTCCAGAGCGTAAAGGTTTAATTGCTGGTATTTCTGTCTCTGCATATGGTTCAGGTAGCTTAATCTTTAAATACGTTAACGCACAGTTGATTGAATCAGTTGGTGTATCGCAAGCATTTATATACTGGGGTTTAATTGTTACAGCTATGATTGTAATTGGTGCTTGTTTAATCCATCAAGCTGCAGATCAAGGAGCAGTTCATGAAACAAAAACTAAGGAATACACAACGAAAGAAATGTTAGGCACAAAACAAGTATACTTATTATTTATCATGTTATTTACATCATGTATGAGTGGCTTATACTTAATTGGTATGGTAAAAGACATTGGTGTTCAACTTGTAGGACTTAGCGCAGCAACAGCAGCTAATGCGGTGGCTATGGTTGCAATCTTCAATACATTAGGTCGTATCATTTTAGGACCGTTATCGGATAAAATTGGGCGTTTAAAAATCGTTACTGGTACTTTTGTTGTTATGGCGAGTTCAGTCTTAGTTCTAAGTTTTGTAGATTTAAATTATGGTATTTACTTCGTATGTGTAGCAAGTGTAGCGTTTTGCTTTGGTGGAAATATTACTATTTTCCCAGCTATTGTTGGTGATTTCTTCGGTATGAAAAACCATAGTAAGAACTACGGAATTGTGTATCAAGGATTTGGATTTGGGGCGCTTGCAGGTTCCTTTATCGGTGCACTTCTAGGTGGATTCAAA
Organism: Bacillus cereus group sp. MYBK108-1; assembly: GCF_051917185.1. Lineage (NCBI taxonomy): Bacteria > Bacillati > Bacillota > Bacilli > Caryophanales > Bacillaceae > Bacillus > Bacillus cereus group sp. MYBK108-1. The sequence continues at coordinate 40,929 of NZ_JBQAHZ010000009.1, read as the reverse complement.
CCAACGTTCATGGTGATCGGTGTATTATGTGTCGTGTCATTCATTATCGCAATTTTAATTCAAGCACCTAAACAGAAAAAAGAACAAGAAGAAGAGTATCGCAGCGTAGCATAAGTATACAAATCTTCTATAACACTATGATTACGAAAAAGCATCCTATTCTATTAATTAGGATGCTTTTTTTATGAGTTATTTTAACAAGGTTAAATTACTTTTGTGATTTTTATAGATGTAAAAGTGAGTGGAATACCCATTTGGAATATAATAAATTGATACATCATATTCGAAATATATATTAAATCTTAAATGATAAAGAAGACATTCATTAGTATTTGTAAGATATATTTTCAGAAAAATATTGAGAAAATATATACTTGAGTTTTTCATAAAGCATTGTAAATGAACGTATCTCTAGTTTATCTTCTTCAATTTTAAAAAGAGGAGTTTGAATTTTATTTATAATATAAGTACATTTAATGCGTTTAGGTATGATTTTATTAAGAAGCATTAAAATACTTTATCTGAAAAATAAAAAAAGATTGACAAGTTTATTGAGAAACATTATCATTTCGGTGTAAGATAGTAAATGAAAAACATTATCAATAAAATGGATTTTAAAGTAATGCGCACTTGACCAATTAGTTTAGTAAGTGTATTATTTTTTACAACATGACTGATAATGAAAATCAATATCATTTATGTTACTTAATGAAATTAATGTTTATGTGAAAGGATAGAGAAAATGAACTTAGGGGAATTTGATGGGCAAACAGTTTTAGTAACAGGTGCAGCACAAGGCATAGGCAGTGTTGTTGCCAAAATGTTTTTAGAAAGAGGAGCCACAGTTATTGCGGTTGATCAAAATGAAGAGGGGTTAAATGTACTCTTAAATCAAAATGAATTAAATAAAACACGTATGAAAACGTTTCGTTTAGATGTGAGTAATAGCGCTGCTGTTGAAGACATGGTAAATCATATTGCAAATGAAATAGCGCCAATAGATATTTTAATAAATGTTGCAGGGGTTTTACGTATGGGACCAATTCATTCGTTAAGTGATGAAGATTGGAATAAAACATTCTCTGTAAATACTACAGGGGTTTTCAATATGTCCCGAGCGGTAAGTAAAAATATGATGTTAAGAAAATCAGGGGCAATTGTTACAGTCGGTTCAAATGCGGCAAATACGCCGAGAATGGAGATGGCTGCGTATGCTGCGTCAAAGGCTGCAACGACGATGTTTATGAAATGTTTAGGACTAGAGCTTGCGGCATACAATATACGCTGCAACTTAGTTTCTCCAGGTTCTACTGAAACTGAGATGCAAAGATTACTATGGGCTGATGAGAATGGAGCTAAAAATATAATTGCTGGTTCTCAAAATACATATAGACTCGGAATTCCATTACAAAAAATTGCACAACCTTCAGAAGTTGCTGAAGCCGTGTTATTTTTAGCCTCAGATAGAGCAAGTCATATTACAATGCACAATTTATGTGTCGATGGCGGTGCTACGTTAGGAGTTTAATCAAAATTCAGGAGGTTATTATATTATGAATGAACATATAGCTGTAAAGGAATTGTCAGAAAAACTTTTAGAAGATTATAAGACTGAATCTTCATTCTTTTTTGCTTCACCAACTCGAACGATATTAGCAGAAGGAGAGTTTACTACAGTAAAGCATCGTGAAATTGAAAATTTCCCAGAGCTTGTGCAAGCGACATTAAGTAATGCGAAACAAGCTGGAAATCCAAATCCTATCGTTGTGGGTGCTTTGCCATTCGATCGTAGAAAAGAAGTCCAACTTATCGTACCAGAATATAGTAGGATTTCTGAGCGTTTACAATTGGATACAACAAATCAGCTTGAAACAAATGAGAACGTAACATTTGAAATGACGCCAATGCCAGACTCTGAAGTTTATATGAATGGTGTGAAGCAAGGAATTAAAAAAATACAGGACGGTGATTTAAAGAAAATCGTTCTATCTAGATCGTTAGATGTTAAATCTTCGGAAAAGATTGATAAGCAAAAACTTCTGCGAGAATTAGCAGAGCATAATAAGCATGGTTATACATTTGCTGTGAATTTACCGAAAGATGAAAAAGAGAACAGTAAGACGCTAATTGGAGCAAGTCCTGAATTACTTGTTTCACGTAATGGTATGCAAGTTATTTCTAACCCGTTAGCTGGTTCAAGGCCACGTAGTGAGGACCCAGTAGAAGATAAAAGAAGAGCAGAGGAATTACTTTCTTCTCCAAAAGATTTACATGAACATGCGGTAGTAGTGGAAGCGGTTGCCGCTGCACTTCGTCCGTATTGTCATACATTACATGTTCCAGAAAAGCCATCAGTTATTCATAGTGAAGCGATGTGGCATTTGTCTACAGAAGTGAAAGGTGAACTGAAGGATCCAAATACTTCTTCTTTACAATTAGCAATTGCCCTTCATCCTACGCCAGCAGTTTGCGGAACTCCGATGGAAAAAGCAAGAGAGGCTATACAGCATATTGAGCCATTTGACCGCGAGTTCTTTACAGGAATGCTAGGATGGAGCGATTTAAATGGAGATGGAGAATGGATTGTTACAATTCGTTGTGCTGAAGTACAAGAAAATACACTGCGTTTATATGCAGGAGCTGGAGTTGTTGCTGAGTCAAAACCAGAAGATGAGTTAGCAGAAACATCAGCTAAGTTCCAAACAATGCTAAAAGCTTTAGGGTTAAGAGATAGTTCACTTAATGAAAAATAGGGGGAAGAAAGAATGCTAGTAGGTTATACAGAATGGCCAAAAGAATTTGCCGATCGTTACCGAGAAGAAGGATGTTGGCTTGGTGAAACATTTGGAGGAGTGTTAAGAGAGCGGGCTGAGAAATATGGAGATCAAATCGCGGTTGTAAGTGGTAAGAAGCATATAACATATAGTGAACTTAATAAAAAGGTAGATCGTTTAGCAGCAGGTTTACTGAATTTAGGAATAAAGAAAGAGGACAGAGTTGTAATCCAGTTACCTAACATTATCGAGTTTTTCGAAATATGTTTTGCACTATTTCGAATTGGAGCGCTTCCTGTCTTTGCACTGCCGTCACATCGAAGCAGTGAAATTAGTTATTTTTGTGATTTTGGCGAGGCGAGCGCTTACGTTATTTCAGATAAGGCTCTCGGTTTTGATTATCGAAAACTAGCAAGAGAAGTGAAAGAGAAAGTGCCAAATTTACAACATGTAATTGTAGTGGGAGAAGAAGAAGAGTTTGTGAACATAAATGATCTGTATATGGATCCCGTCTCATTACCAGAAGTTCAGCCAAGTGATGTTGCGTTTCTCCAATTATCAGGAGGCACAACAGGTCTTTCTAAATTAATTCCTAGAACACATGATGACTATATTTATAGTTTACGTGTTAGCGCTAAAATTTGTAATTTGAATGCAGAAAGCGTCTATATGGCAGTTCTTCCAGTAGCACACAATTACCCAATGAGTTCTCCAGGGACATTTGGAACTTTCTATGCGGGTGGAAAAGTGGTATTGGCAACTGGTGGTAGTCCAGATGAGGCATTTGCTCTTATCGAAAAAGAAAAAGTTACAATTACAGCGCTCGTTCCGCCATTAGCAATGATTTGGCTTGATGCTGCATCTTCTCGTAATACCGATTTATCGAGCCTAGAGGTTATTCAAGTAGGTGGTGCTAAGTTTAGTGCTGAGGTAGCAAGACGTATACGCCCTACATTTGGATGTACGTTACAGCAAGTATTCGGTATGGCGGAAGGATTAGTGAACTATACAAGATTAGACGATCCGGAAGAAATTATTATTCATACACAAGGTAGACCAATGTCTGCACTCGATGAAGTACGAGTTGTTGATGAAAATGACAACGATGTACAACCGGGCGAAGTAGGTAGTTTATTAACACGAGGTCCATATACAATTCGTGGTTACTATAAAGCCGAAGAGCATAATGCACGATCATTTACAAAGGATGGATTTTATCGCACAGGTGATCTTGTAAAAGTAAATGAACAAGGATACATCATTGTAGAAGGAAGAGATAAAGATCAAATTAACCGTGGTGGTGAGAAAGTTGCTGCAGAAGAAGTTGAAAATCATCTATTAGCACACGATGCGGTCCATGACGTAGCAATTGTATCTATGCCTGACGATTATTTAGGTGAACGCACCTGTGCTTTTGTTATAGCTCGCGGACAAGTTCCGGCAGTAAGTGAATTAAAAATGTTTTTAAGAGAACGTGGTATAGCGGCTTATAAAATTCCAGATCGAATTGAATTTATTGAATCATTTCCGCAAACAGGAGTCGGAAAAGTCAGCAAAAAAGAACTACGTAAAGTCATTGCTGAAAAACTTATTACAGTAAAACAATAATAAAAACCGGAAGGAAGTGATTAGATGGCTATTCCATCTATTTCAGTATATAAAATGCCAATTGAATCAGAACTACCGAAAAATAAAGTGAATTGGACACCAGATTCGAAACGTGCAGTACTTTTAATTCATGACATGCAAGAATATTTTCTTGATGCATATAGCGATAAAGAATCACCAAAAGTAGAACTTGTTTCAAATATTAAAATGATAAGAGAAAAATGTAAGGAACTTGGTATACCAGTTGTTTATACAGCACAACCTGGTGGGCAAACGTTAGAACAACGAGGTTTATTACAAGACTTTTGGGGTGACGGTATACCTGCTGGACCAGATAAAAAGAAAATTGTTGATGAACTTACTCCTGATGAAGATGATATATTCCTAACAAAATGGAGATATAGTGCATTTAAAAAGACAAATCTATTAGAAATTTTAAATGAACAAGGAAGAGATCAACTCATTATTTGCGGTATTTATGCGCATATTGGCTGTCTTTTAACAGCTTGTGAAGCATTTATGGATGGTATAGAGCCGTTCTTTGTAGCAGATGCAGTTGCTGATTTTTCACTAGAGCATCATAAACAAGCATTGGAGTATGCATCTAATAGATGTGCAGTAACGACATCAACAAACCTACTGTTAAAAGATTTACAAAGTGTAAAAGGTGATGAGGGTGAAGGAATCACTATACAGGAAGTGCATGAACTAGTTGCACAACTACTTCGTGAGCCAGTAGAGAGTATTGATATTGATGAGGACTTATTAAATAGAGGGCTTGATTCGGTCAGAATTATGAGTTTAGTAGAGAAGTGGCGTCGTGAAGGGAAAGAAATCACTTTTGTAGATTTAGCAGAACGTCCAACTGTTACAGGTTGGTACAGTTTACTATCTTCACAAACAGCACAGGTGCTGTAACAAATAGACTACATAATAAAGGGGTAGTAAAGAATGCCTAACAGTCAAAAGATTCGTCATTCGTTATCATCTGCGCAGTCTGGTATGTGGTTTGCGCAACAATTAGATCCGCTTAATCCAATTTATAATACTGGGGAATATGTAGAAATAAACGGAAATATTCATCAAGACATTTTTGAATTAGCTGTACGTAAAGTTGTAATGGAAACAGAAGCACTTCATGTTCGCTTCGAAGAGGATGAAATTGGCCCATGGCAAGTTATTGAAGAATCACAGTTTCATATGCATTTTATTGACGTTCGTAAAGAAGAAAATCCTGAAGAAGCTGCTAAAGTATGGATGAAAAATGATTTATCTATGCCAGTCGATTTGAAAAAAGATACTTTATTTACTGAAGCACTTATTCAAGTTGAAAATAATCGTTTCTTTTGGTATCAGCGCATCCATCACATTGTGATGGATGGCTATGGATTTTCACTTCTTAGCCAAAAAGTAGCGAATGAGTATACATCACTTATAGAAGAAACAAACAAGAATGAAAAACCATTTGGTTCTCTTGCAAAAGTCGTGCAAGAAGATATTGAGTATCGTGAGTCTAAACAATTTCAGGAAGATCGTACTTTTTGGTTAGAAAAGTTTGCAGATGCCCCAGAAGTTGTAAGTTTGGCAGAACGAGCACCGAGAACATCAAATGGATTTTCACGAGAAACAGCTTATTTATCTAGTTCTAGCACGAAAACTTTACTAGAAGATATCAATATTTCGTTAACAAGTTGGCCGGAATTCATTGTCGCTGTAACAAGTATTTATATGCATAAATTAACAGGTGAAAATGATATTGTTTTAGGTTTACCGATGATGGGACGTCTAGGTTCTGTATCTATTCATACACCAAGTATGGTAATGAATTTAGTTCCACTTCGTATTACAGTAACTCCAAATATAACTCTTGCGGAATTATTGCAGCAAGTTTCTAAAGAAATCCGAGATGTACGTCGCCATTATAAATACCGTCATGAGGAATTAAGAAGAGATTTAAAGTTACTAGGTGAAAATCAAAGGTTGTTTGGACCGTTAGTGAATGTTATGCCTTTTGATTACGGGCTTAATTTTGCTGGAAATCGTGGTATTACGCATAACTTATCAGCAGGACCTGTCGATGATTTATCGATAAATGTATATAAACGTTTTGATCAAAATGAGATAATGATTCATTTTGATGCAAATCCTGAAGTATATAATAACGCGGAGCTAGCATTGCATAAAGAAAGATTTATGAATCTATTTGAATTAGTAATAAATAATTATGAGAAAAACGAGTCGATTGGAAAAATAAACATTACTCTGCCTGAAGAAAATCATAAAGTTTTATTGGAATGGAATGAAACGAAGGAAGACGATGAATTAATCAGTCTGCCTATATCATTTGAAAAACAAGTGAAAAAAAATCCCAATAAACTAGCGATTACTTGTGACGGTGTAATCCTTACGTATAAAGAGCTAAATGAACGAGCGAATGAACTAGCACATTATTTAGTAGAAGAAGGAATACGACCAAATCAGTTTGTAGCTTTAGTATTCCCTAGATCAATAGAAATGGTAGTTAGTATGCTAGCAGTCTTAAAGGCTGGTGCAGCGTATTTACCAATAGATCCAGAATACCCAGCAGATAGAGTTACTTATATAGTAAATGATGCAAAACCAGTTTGTATCATAACACATTCATCTGTTTCATCTAAGTTAGTTATAGAAAAGGATATGAAAAAAATTGTATTAGATGACGAAGAAACGAAACTAGCGTTACATACATATTCTCGTATGAATATAGCATGTAAGAATGATGTATCACTGTTAAACCCAGCCTATACAATATATACTTCAGGCTCAACAGGAAACCCAAAAGGTGTAATTGTTCCTATGAGAGGTTTAAGTAACTTTTTAATGGCTATGCAACAAAAGTTTTCATTAAATGAAAATGATCATTTATTAGCAGTTACAACGTTTGCATTTGATATTTCTGCACTAGAAATTTATTTACCTCTTATTAGTGGTGCAAGTTTAACAATTGCGCAAAAAGAAGACATACAAGAGCCTTCTGCATTAACGACACTTTTACATGAAGAAAGAGTGACCATTATGCAGGCTACACCGACGCTTTGGCAGGCGTTAGTAACTGATTATCCAGAGAAGCTACAAGGGCTAAGCATACTTGTTGGTGGTGAAGCTCTTCCAGCGCATTTAGCAAATAAATTACGAGAATTAGGTTGCTCAATAACTAATTTATATGGACCAACTGAAACGACGATTTGGTCTACTTTCATGAACATTGATGAAGGTGAAAAGGGCATACCTCCTATTGGAAAACCAATTTGCAATACAGAAGTGTATGTATTGGATGCAGGGTTACAACCAGTGCCACCTGGAGTTATTGGGGAATTATATATTGCAGGGGAAGGACTTGCAAGCGGATATTTAGGAAAACCTGAGTTAACAGCTGAACGGTTTGTTGCAAATCCTTATGGAGAATCAGGGAAGCGCATGTACCGTACAGGAGATCTTGTGAAATGGCGTAGTGATGGTGCGTTAGAGTACATTAGTCGCGCAGATCATCAAATTAAAATTCGTGGATTCCGAATTGAATTAGCTGAAATTGAAACGGTATTACAACGACATGAAAATATTCAACAAGCGGTAGTAATGGTACGAGAAGATCGTGCAAATGATAAACGCATCATTGCGTATATCGTTGCAGAAGAAAAGGAACCGATTAATCTTTCAGAAATTCGTTCTTATGTTTCAGAAAGTTTAGCGAATTATATGATACCATCGACATTTGTTGTGCTAGAAGTATTACCATTAACGCCAAATGGTAAGGTTGACAGAAAGAAATTACCTGCTCCTGATTTTAATGGAATGAACAATGAGAGAGTTGCTAGAAATCCGAAAGAAGAAATATTATGTGATTTATTTGCAGAAGTACTTGGTGTTTCTCGAATTAGCATTGATGATAATTTCTTTGAAATGGGTGGACATTCACTTCTCGCATCTCGTTTAATGGCAAGAATTCGTGAAACGTTAAGTGTGGAATTAGGAATTGGGAAACTATTTGAATCACCAACTGTTGCCGAACTGGCGAAACAATTAAACCATGCAAAAAGCGCAAGACCAGCTATTCAGAAAGCAAGTAGGCCAAATGAAGTTCCACTTTCATTTGCACAGCGCAGGTTATGGTTCTTAAATTGTTTAGAAGGTCCAAGTCCTACTTATAATATTCCGCTAGTCATTCGTATGAATGGAATATTGAATCGGGAAGCATTACAAGGTGCTTTTTATGATGTAGTTGAGAAACATGAAACACTTAGAACAATTTTCCCTAACGTATTAGGTAGTTCCTATCAGAAAATTTTAGATATGGAAAACTTAAATTTAGAAATGGTTATAACTAATACATGTAAAGATGAATTAGAAAGTGTACTTTCAGAGGCGGTAAGATATAGCTTTAACCTCGATTTTGAGCCGGCAGTTCGTTTGCAACTTTTTACAATGAGTGAAAACGAACATGTATTATTAATTCTATTACATCATATTGTAGGTGATGGCTGGTCATTACAGCCGTTAACGAGAGATTTTACAGCGGCGTATAAAGCGCGATGTCAAGGTGACAGAGTTCAGCTGGAGACACTACCAGTTCAATACGCAGATTATGCACTTTGGCAACAGCAATTGCTAGGTGATGAAACGACACAAGAGAGTCTTATTTCAACACAATTAGATTTTTGGAAAGAAGAACTTAAAGGTTTACCAGACCAAATGGAGTTACCTACAGATTTCCAGCGTCCAATTGAGACGAGTTACCGCGGGGAAACAATTCATTTTCATATAGATGAAGGTATGCATAGTAGGTTAGTAGAGCTTGCACGTAAAAATGGAGTTAGTTTGTTTATGGTATTGCAAGCAGGGCTTAGTGCACTATTTACAAGATTAGGTGCAGGCACTGATATACCAATTGGAAGTCCGATTGCTGGAAGAAATGATGATGTACTTTCAGATATTGTTGGTTTATTTGTAAATACATTAGTGTTACGTACAAATACTTCAGGAGATCCAAGTTTTAAAGAATTATTAAATAGAGTGAAGCAGGTAAATCTTGCAGCTTATGAAAATCAAGATGTTCCATTTGAAAGGCTTGTTGAAGTATTAAATCCAGTACGTACTCGAAACAGCCATCCGTTGTTTCAAGTTATGTTAGCTTTTCAAAATACACCAGAAGCAACGTTTCATGTACCAGATTTAGAAGCGAGCCTTGAAATTCAAAGCGTTGGTTCTGCAAAATTTGATTTAACATTTGAAATTAGTGAGAGTAACGGGGTTGATGGTACTCCGAACGGTTTACATGGATTACTAGAGTTTAGTACCGATTTATATAAACGTGAAACGGTTCAAAAACTAATAGAACGATTCATTTTGTTATTAGATGATGCAACTACAAATCCAGATCAATCCATTGGCAGATTAGAAATATTAACTTTAGCAGAGAAAAATACAGTGTTAGAAAAGTGGAATGGTGGTTTTCAAATTGCACCAGAAATGACATTGCCACAATTGTTTGAAAAGCAGGCTCATATAAATCCAAATTCTATTGCTGTTGTCTTTGAAGATAAGAAATTAACTTATGAAGAGTTAAATAGAAAAGCAAATAAAATAGCTCGATTCCTAATAGCAAAAGGGATTGGTCCTGATCAACTCGTTGCTTTAGCGATGCCAAGATCATTAAACATGGTTGTAAGCTTATTAGCTGTTCTTAAAGCTGGTGCTGGATACCTTCCGTTAGATCCAGATTACCCAGCAGACCGTATTTCATTTATGCTACACGATGCGAAACCATCATGTGTTTTAACGAATTCAGAAGTGGAAATTGAATGTAATGAGGCACTAAAAGTTTTAGTTGATGATGTGAAAGTAATAGCAGAGGTTGAGAAATATAGTGAAGACAATATTGATGAAGTGGAACGAATTAAGCCATTATCTCCATCACATATTGCTTACGTTATTTATACGTCAGGGTCAACGGGCAGACCGAAAGGCGTTATGATACCTCATCAAAATGTAGTGAGACTTTTAGGAGCAACTGATCATTGGTTCCAGTTTGACGGAAACGATGTTTGGACGATGTTCCATTCATATGCTTTTGATTTCTCGGTTTGGGAAATTTGGGGACCTTTATTATACGGAGGGCGTTTAGTTGTAGTCCCACATACTGTAAGTCGCTCGCCGAAAGAATTTTTACAGCTTCTTGTTAAAGAAAAGGTTACGGTTTTAAACCAAACTCCATCAGCGTTCTACCAATTGATGCAAGCAGATCGTGAAAATGAAGAGATTGGCCAAAAATTATCTTTACGATATGTTGTTTTTGGAGGAGAAGCACTTGAGCTAAGTCGCTTAGAAGATTGGTATAGTCGACATCCTCATAACGCACCAAAGCTTATTAATATGTATGGTATTACAGAGACGACAGTACATGTTAGTTATATTGAATTAGATGAAACTATCGTCTCTTTACGGGCAAATAGTTTAATTGGGTGCAGTATACCTGACCTTAAAGTGTATGTGTTAGATAACTATTTACAACCAGTCCCACCTGGAGTAGTTGGAGAAATGTATGTTGCAGGTGCAGGACTTGCGCGTGGATATTTAGGAAGAGCAGGATTAACGGCTGAACGCTTTATCGCAGATCCATTTGGCAAGCCAGGTACAAGAATGTATCGTACAGGAGACTTAGCTCGCTGGCGTAATGATGGGACGCTAGATTATATAGGACGTGCAGATCATCAAATCAAAATTCGTGGATTCCGAATTGAATTAGGAGAAATAGAAGCAGTCATAATGAAGCACCCTAAAGCTGAGCAAGTAGCCGTTATTGTACGTGAAGATCAACCAGGGGATAAACGGTTAGTTTCTTATATCGTTGCATCAAATAATGAAGCAATTGATACGAATGAAATGCGTCAGTTTGCTAGTGGTAGTTTACCAGATTATATGGTTCCATACGCTTTTGTAGTAGTAAATGAGTTACCTTTAACTCCAAATGGTAAATTAGATAGAAAGGCATTGCCAGCTCCAGCATTTATCGCATCATCTTCTAGTCGTGGTCCAAGAACACCGCAAGAAGAAATGTTATGTGACTTGTTTACAGAAGTGCTAAGTGTACCTCAAATTGGAATTGATGACGGATTCTTTGATCTTGGTGGTCATTCACTCCTTGCAGTGCAGCTTATGAGCCGCATGAAAGAGGCGCTTGGAGTGGAACTAAACATTGGTACTTTATTTGCAGCACCGACTGTTGCAGGGTTAGCTGAAAGACTTGAGATGGGGAATGGTCAAAGTGCACTTGATGTGTTGCTTCCATTACGAGCAAGCGGGGATCAATTACCACTATTTTGTGTACATCCAGCAGGTGGATTAAGTTGGTGCTATGCAGGACTTATGAAATCTTTAGGAACAGATTATCCAATTTATGGTGTGCAAGCACGTGGTATTGCTAAAAATGAAGAACTTCCAAAAAGTTTAGAGGAGATGGCGGCGGATTACTTGAAACACGTTCGTGAAGTACAGCCTCATGGACCATATCGTTTATTAGGTTGGTCGCTTGGAGGAAATGTTGTGCATGCAATGGCGGCGCAATTACAAAATGAAGGGGAAGAAGTAGAATTACTCGTTATGCTTGACTCTTATCCTGGACACTTCTTACCGAATACGGAAGCGCCTACTGAAGAGGAAGCGTTAATCGCATTACTTGCTTTAGGCGGATATGACCCAGATAACATGGATGGTAAACCACTTACAATGGAAAGTGTAGTTGAAATCCTTCGTAAAGATGGAAGTGCATTAGCAAGTCTTGAAGAAGAGACTATATTGAACTTGAAAGAAACATATGTAAATTCAGTAGGGTTGTTAGGGAAATATGTACCGAAAGTTTATAACGGAGATATCCTGTTCTTTAGATCTACTGTTATACCAGACTGGTTTGATCCTATTTCTCCAAATACGTGGCTAAATTATTTAGACGGGCAAATTGTGCAGCACGATATTGATTGTAGACATAAAGATCTATGTCAGCCAGGTCCGCTTACGGAAATTGGACAAGTATTAGCGAAATATTTGCAGAATAAGAAAGGGGTAAGTAGAGTATGACGAATCCATTTGAAAATGATAATTACACATATAAAGTATTAATAAATGAGGAGGGCCAGTATTCTCTCTGGCCTGCTTTTCTCGATGTACCTATTGGCTGGAATATCGTATATGAAGAAGCTAGTAGGCAGAGCTGCTTAGAATATGTTGAATATAACTGGAAAGATTTGAATCCAAAAAGTAATCAAGTTCGCGAAAAAACATTAGCAGGAAAACGATAATGAAAGAAAAACTAAATCCAAAAGTAGTTGTAAGTATCGTTTATATAACTGCGATGTTTATGGCTGCGATGGACGCAACGATTGTAAATGTAGCACTGCAAACGATAAGTAGAGAACTACAAGTACCTGCATCTGCAATGGGGACGGTTAATGTTGGATATTTAGTTAGTTTAGCTGTTTTCCTTCCGATTTCTGGTTGGTTAGGAGATCGATTTGGTACGAAAAGAGTGTTTTTAATTGCTCTTTTCGTATTTACAATTGCCTCTACTTTATGCGGAATGGCTAACGATATTACTTCATTGAATATTTTCCGTATTATTCAAGGTGCTGGTGGAGGGCTTTTAACACCAGTTGGAATGGCAATGTTATTTCGAACATTTTCACCAGAGGAAAGACCGAAGATTTCTCGGTTCATTATACTTCCAATTGCTGTAGCACCAGCAATTGGTCCTATCATCGGTGGTTTCTTTGTAGATCAAATGTCTTGGCGTTGGGCATTTTATATTAATTTACCGTTTGGAATCGTTGCATTGCTATTTGGACTTCTATTTTTAGCAGAGCATGTTGAAAAATCAGCTGGTCGCTTTGATTCGCTCGGCTTTATTTTATCAGCACCAGGATTTGCGATGCTCATATATGCGCTCAGCCAGGGACCATCAAAAGGGTGGATTTCTCCAGAAATTATGAGTACTGGGATAGCTGGGGGTGTATTCATTACATTGTTTATAATCGTAGAACTGAAAGTAAAGCAACCGATGTTAGATTTACGTTTATTAAAAGAACCAGTGTTTAGAAAGATGAGTCTTATATCATTATTTTCATCAGCTGGTTTACTAGGAATGTTATTTGTTTTTCCACTTATGTATCAAAATGTGATAGGAGTTTCCGCGCTGGAATCAGGACTTACGACATTTCCAGAGGCGATTGGATTAATGATTTCTTCACAAATTGTGCCATGGTCATATAAAAAATTAGGAGCGCGAAAGGTAATTTCTATTGGATTAATTTGTACCGTGGTTATCTTTGTTTTATTAAGTTTTGTAAATCACGATACGAATCCGTGGCAAATCCGCGCATTATTGTTTGGTATCGGTATTTTCTTAGGTCAATCTGTCGGTGCGGTTCAATTTTCTGCCTTTAACAATATCACGCCGCCTTCTATGGGGAGAGCTACTACTATATTCAATGTGCAAAATCGATTAGGTTCAGCAATAGGAGTAGCTGTTTTAGCTAGTATACTAGCTGGTTTTGGAAGTAATAACGCTCAATCCGATTTTTTACCATATCAAGCAGCATTAATTGGATCAGCAATATTTTTGCTCATAGCACTACTATTTTCTTTACGTATTTCCGATAAAGAGGTAATGTCAAAGAAGAAAGAAAAAACATTATCTGTATCAGAAAAAGAGAAAGTACTTGTCAATGAATAACAATATACGCATGCTTTCTTATGAAAATTGATATTCGTTGAATAAAGGAGAGTTTACATGATAGAAAGTAAAGTTGTAGATTCTATTCCAACTTTGAATGAGAATGATTGTCAAATATGGTGGGCAAGAATTTCGGATTTACAATCATGGCATTACAATTTACTAAATGATATAGAGCGAGAGAAAGCAAATTCGTATCATCATTCGGCAGATCGAGCTCGTTTTATAATAGGTTGCGTAATAAGTAGATTAGTTCTCGGTAAGATACTTTCTATGTCACCAGTCCAAGTACCAATTGATCGAATGTGCTCAGTATGTAAAGTGCAGCATGGAAGACCACAATTACCAGAAGGTATGCCGCAATTATCCGTTTCGCATTCAGGTGAGTGGGTTGTCGTTGCTTTTACAAAATCTGCACCTGTTGGCATAGATGTAGAACAAATGAATCCAAATGTAGATGTTATGAAAATGGCAGAAGGTGTATTAACAGACGTTGAAATAGCGCAAGTTATGAAACTGCCAAATGAACAGAAAATAGAAGGTTTTTTAACATATTGGACTCGAAAAGAAGCGGTGCTGAAAGCGACAGGTGAAGGACTAATGATTCCACCAGTACATATTACAGTATCAGCTCCAAATGATCCTCCAAACTTATTGGTTTTTAAGGATAGACAAGAGTTAGTAAGTAATACAATGATGGAAGATGTAAGGCCTAGTTTAGATTATAGTGCTTCTGTTGCAATATTCAGTAAGGACGTGACTAAAATTACGCAATTAGACGCGGCAGCACTTTTAAATCTTAAATAAAAAAATTACAGAAGAGGTGTTCCTCATGTTAGTAGCGGAAAATAGAAAGAATGAATTCACTTATAATGTACAAGCAATTAAAAATATTTTATTTTCTGGAGATACATCATCCATTCATGCTTTAGAAAAGCTTTTAAATGATACAGTTCAGTTTGATGTTCTTGAACAAGAGGCACTTGGTAGACAGTACATCCCGAAAGAAGCAAAAAATTTCTTTGATAAAGATGGAACATTTCTTTACCGTGTATCTAATGTTAGTTATAAAGGCAAGGTGTTATCTGAAAATCTAATTTTTGCAGACACTTCGTTTTTACCGGACGCAATAAAGAGTGAATTAGAGAGTGGAAATATTCCTGTTGAAAAGCTTATAGAAAAGATGGAAGTAAGAAGAAACGTATTATATGAAGGATATCAGCCGTCTGGAAATATTATTGAATTGTTTGATGGATGTTCTGTTACAGCGAATGTGTATCCAACTAGAAAGTATCAAATTGTAAGTAACTGCAAATGTGTATTTTATATTTGTGAAGTGTATCATGCAGAGAATATAAAGCAATTGCTTAAATAAAAACAAGAAACCAGCCTATAAAATGGCTGGTTTCTTGTTTATTTAACAGCTTCTTTTAATTCTTTACCTGCTTTAAATGCAGGAACTTTACCAGCAGCGATTTGAATTTCTTCGCCAGTTTGCGGATTACGTCCTGTACGAGCAGATCTTTCGCGCACTTCAAAAGTTCCAAACCCGATTAGTTGAACTTTATCTCCAGATTGTAATGCATTAGCAATTGTGTCAAATACGGATTGTACAGCTGCAGAAGCGTCCTTTTGAGAAATATCAGCTGATTGAGCTACGTTTTTAATTAATTCTGTTTTGTTCATGTTTTCACCTCATAAAAAAATTTTTGGAATGAATGTTTTAGTATAATAGATAGTAAAGATAAAGCTATCACTATGATTAGAAAGAATACTATATAATTATGTTAATTTCGTTGCAAGAGACTGAATCCCTTCTATTATTTAGGGATTAATTAAGAATTGATGCATATAAAAAGCTTTAATATGAGGATGAGGGGGAGTATACGAATGATTTTTCGTGAAAAAAATGAGAAGGAAAGTATATTAATTCGTCAACATGATCATGGTTTTTTAGCTGGAGAGATTGCAAAACATATAAAAGAAGACTTTTTTGAAGATAAAACATATTTAAAAGAAACAGTTGATGCAATATATGAGCATGACAGAGGATGGATAGAGCTTGATAAAGTACCAATTTTGAATGATGCTAAAAATATTCCATATACATTTATGGATTGTCCAAGCCCATTACGTTTTGTTTTTTATACGATTGGTTTGAATGAAATTGAAAATTCTAATCCATACGGGGCATTGCTTTGTAGTAAACATTTTTTATCCTTTCCACTAAACGAGGAAGATGAAGAGATGATGTCATTTTATAAACATGAATTAGAACGACAAAAAAGAATTTTGAAAACGTTAACAAAGGAACAGTTTGCGATGTTCGATAAGCATTATAGATTATTAAAGTTTTGTGATGAACTTTCTTTATACGTATGTATGAATAAGCCTGGTGTCAAAAAGAAAGATGAAATTGACTTATTTAAAGATGGTTTTGAAGGGACAGAAATGTTTAATAGTAAAGAGGAGAAACTTATTCAAGCTGAATGGGTGGACGAGGAAACAATTCGGATTACACCATTTCCATTTCAAACGGAATTTTATACGTATGTAAAATATAAAACGATAAATAAGCATGAAATGAAAGGAAAAGGGATTGCAAAGGCTGATAGAGAATCAGAAATGAAGAAACAAACCATTCGTTTCATACAATAAGGAGGTAATATAAATTGAAAGATTATATATTAAAACAGTGTGATTACCATGCTTGGGCTAATACTAGATTATTCAATCGATTAAAAGAGTTACCAAACTATGAGACAATTTTTAATGAGCAGATACAGAGTGTATTCCCATCCATTAAGGATACTTTTGTGCATATTTATATTACAGATCAAGTGTGGTTACATATATTGCATGGTAAAAGTATGAATGAAGCAATACAAGACCGAGAAGATTTACGAAAACAAATTGAAACTAAATCGTTACATGAATTAGAAAAAATGTTTGAAAACATGGCAAATCAATATAAAGACTTTTTAATTACAATACAAGATGTGAATGCTGTATTTGTTATTGAGAATCCATATGTAGGGAAATTAGAAACTTCGATTTTAGAATTAGTGCAACATGTCGTAAATCATGGTACATATCATAGAGGAAATATAACAGCGATGATCCGTCAACTTGGTCATTCGTCGACAATGATGGATTTTGTACTGTATTTACATATGGTTAAAAAGCAGGGAGAGTAATATAGTTTGTAAGAAGGAGAGGCTTTAATTATAGAAGTCTCTCCTTCTATTTTATTCCGCATTCATGGTAGATCGACTGATTAAAGTTTTCTTAAGAAGCTTTATTTTCTTGTAATTGCTTAGCGTATTGTACAGCCTTATATGCATTGACTCTACCGTTTTTCCAGTACGTACCTGTACCACTAATTTTATCAGAAGTTGACTCAATAATTTGGCGAATTTGTGTATTACTATATCCTTGATTTGCTAAAAGAGCAGCGACTCCTGCAACATGAGGTGTTGCCATAGATGTACCACTTAATGATTGATACGTGCTTCCTTTATATGTTGAATATATATTTGAACCTGGTGCTGCAACATCTACCCAGCTACCATAAGTAGAGAATGAAGATTTTCTATCTGATTGATCTGTAGAACCAACTGCAATTACTTCGCTGTAATAAGCAGGGTAATTAGCTTTTGTATTTCCAGCATTTCCAGCAGCTGCAACTATAACAGAGCCTTTATTCCATGCATATTGAACGGCTTGTTGTAATGCAGTACCACCATTTGGAGCTCCTAAACTTAAACTAATTACTTTTGCACCCGAATCAGCAGCTTCTCGAATACCTTGCGCTACAGCATCAAGAGTACCACTTCCTTGATTATCTAATACGCGGACAGCATAAATTGAAGTTTGTGGGGCAACACCAGCAATTCCGACGCTGTTATTCGTAAGTGCTCCAGTAATTCCAGCGCAATGTGTACCATGACCATTACCATCATCAGATGTATTGTCGTTATCAACATAATCATGCCCGTAAATTACTTTCGAAGCCAGATCAGGGTGTGAGCCTTGAACTCCTGTATCAATAATAGCTACTTTTACACCCGGATCACTTCGTTGGCTATCCCAAGCTTGTGGAGCTTGAATCTTTTGTAATCCATATTGATTATTAAAATATGGGTCGTTTGGAGTCCAAAAGGCGTGAACGTAATAATTTGGTTCTGCATATTCCACATCTGGATTATTTTTATAACTCTTTATTTTTTCTTTTACAGTACCTTTTGAAAATTGTACGACTTCAAAACCTAACTTATCATCTTTAGATAAGACATTAGCTCCGACAGATTTATGAAAAGATTGCACATTACTTAAAGATGCATTTTGTTTGAACTTAACGATTAATTGGTTAGGAACATAATCAGTAGATGATGTTTCAGCACTTGAAGTATTCGTGTTAAAGAAGAAACCACCAATAATAAATGATAAAACAGATAGGAAAACAATGATTTTGTTTTTCAAAAGATTTTTCCTCCCTTTTCTTGGATGAGTTTTTCAGCGACACTTTAATGTCGCATTCCTTTTCAACTATATAGTTAGACCATACGATTTATGACATTTATGTGAAAAACTTTTGGAGGAATAAAAAGGAGTAAATATTGATATAAATATATTTTTAATGATAGTAATTAAGTAAAAGAGGGGATGAAAAAAGGAATGCTCATCATGTATGAGTCATTCCTTTTTTCATAGATTAACTTGCCTGTTTTTTATTATTTTCTTTCAATTTCTCTGCTTGTAAAAAGCGATTCGTTTCAGCAACAACAATACTACTTAATCCAATCAGACCAATCAAGTTTGGAATTGCCATAAGTCCATTTGCAATATCAGCAAATGTCCATACGATTCCTAGCTTTAAATTAGCACCAATTGCAATCATGAAAATAAAGATTGCTTTATAATATTTAACTGCACTTTCTCCGAATAAATAAGCTACACATTTTTCTCCATAATACGACCAGCCTAAAATAGTAGAGTAGGCAAATAAAATAATTGCGATACCGAGAATCATACTACCAGCAGTACCGAATACAGATTGGAATGCAAGTGTTGTAGCTTCAACACCAGTTTTACCTGATTTCCAAGCGCCTGTAGTAATTAATACTAGTCCTGTAATTGTACATACAATAAACGTATCTAGAAAAGTACCAGTCATTGAAACTAAAGCTTGCTTTGCAGGCGAATCGGTTTTTGCCGCCGCCGCCGCAATTGGTGCACTCCCTAAACCAGCTTCGTTCGCAAATACACCACGCGCCATTCCGATTTGGATAGCTGATGCAACTGTTGCCCCAATAAAACCACCAGCAGCAGCTGTACCATTAAATGCACCAGAAAAAATAAGTGAAAATGCTTCTGGAATTTGGTCGTAGTGATAGAAAATAATTATAAGACCAGCAATTATATAAAAGAAAGCTTTAATAGGAACGACATATCCCGTCACTTTCCCGATTTTTTTTACACCGCCTAAAATAACAATTGCGATTAAAAATGACATTACTATACCAGTTAAAGCAGGAGGGAAAGAGAAATTAATTCGCATTGCCTCTGCAACTGAGTTAGATTGCACCATATTACCAATACCGAAAGAAGCAGTTGTACCAAATATAGCGAATAATATAGCAAGCCATTTCTTACCTAAACCACGCTCTAAATAATACATTGGTCCACCTGAATATTCACCATTTTCATTACTAACACGGTATTTCACTGCAAGTATTGCCTCTGCATACTTTGTTGCCATACCGAATAAAGCGGTAATCCACATCCAAAATATTGCACCAGGACCACCAATTGTAACCGCTGTTGCAACACCGGCTATATTACCCATACCAATCGTTGCGGCCATAGCTGTCATGAGTGCTTGGAAGTGACTAATATCTCCAGAAGAAGAAGTATCTTCTGATTTTTTAAACGCTAGTTTGTGAGCGTATAATAGTTTACTAAACTGTAAACCTTTCAAACGCACTGTGAGAATGATACCTGTTCCAACGAGTAGCAACAAAGTTGGTAATCCCCACACGTATTGATTTAGTTGTTCTAATACTTTACTTACTGTCTCCATCTTTATTCTCCTTTTTTAGAAAAAATAAAAACCACTTCAAGTAAATGAAATGGTCTCTGGAGAAACAAGGGATAGAAAAATAAACCGATACAATCGGCTTTTTCTTTCGCTTGTCTCTGTCCTTTTACCTGAGAGATTATCCGCTAAAGTAGCGGATTTGCTCCTTCGGTGCTCGTTTTCCTCCGCGCTCTATGAAAGCGAGAGGGAGTCTCTCCAGAGATTCGTCCCCATGCAGTTCTACTTGTAACCAAGACCTGAGAGTTTCAAAGCTGGTATAACAACTTTTTGCCCCGTCGGTAGATCAATAGACCTTCTCCTGAATGGTTCATCCGAATTATAAAATTTATAAACACATTGATTGTAAATCAATAAAAACATTATAGACATACAAATTGTGAATTGCAATCATTTTTTATTTTAAAATAGTAAATAGTTTTATTTTTTTGTAAGTCCTAATTTATCTTCAACTTCATTTAAAGTAGATAAAGCGATGACAATATGTTGATCCGCAAGTCCTAAAGCTTGTTTTGTTTTTTCAATAGTTTCATTGGTTGGAGTAGAGTTATTTGCTCCGTCTATAATCAAATTTGCTGCATTTTTCATGAAATTTGATGCGGATTTAAACTGAGTTGTGAATTGAAGTAGTTGTTTTTGTATATCTATATCTGTTATGTTTTCTTCAATTTTAAGCGTGTCTATTTCGTTCATAATTGTTTCGTACTGTTTGGAAACAGCACTCATTGTAACTAATAGTTTATTTCGATCTACTGAATCTCCATTCGTATTAATCTCTTCCCAGGCAGGTAACCAATCTTTTTCGATGATGTCATTATAATGAGTAGTCAATTCATGAATTTTAGGTTGTAATTTCGTTTTGAAAGTTTTTGTCTCCGCTGTTTCTACAGTTGCTTTTTCGTTGTTATTTTTAACATTAGTAACATAGAAAATCGTACCGAAAATGATGAAAATAGAAATAACAACTGTCCATTTAGTAAAAAGTAATTTCTGCAATATGTAACGCCTCCAAAATTTAAAAACTTATAATTATAATATATAATAATAATGTTGTTTAAAGTAGAGAAAATAGGTTAGAAATAATTTAAATTATGTCTTTTCTATACATGAATAATTAAATTTAGTAAAATGATGAAAGCTATATGTGAGAAAAGAGGGTTTTTAGTGAAAATGAATAGAAGAAAACTGGTTTTAAGTATTTCAATGGCTATGTTATTAGTTGGTTTATTTGCACTCATATATGTAGACAAAGAATCTAAAATTAAAGATTTTCCAGTGCCAATGTCAGCAATCCATATTAACGATGATAATGAAGAGGACTATCAATATATAAGTGTAATGCCTATTACAAAGGCAAATGGATGGGAGAACTTAGGGGAAAACGGGCATACTGTTAGTTTTAAAAAAGGGGAAAGGAAGGTAGCAGTAGTACATTATCCGGGAGAAATTACGTATTATTTATTTGAGAAAAAGATGAATAAGGGAGATTAGCTAAAGATGTAATTCATTAAGAGTTACATCTTTTTTTATTCTGAATCATTTGAAATTAAATTCGATAGATGTTTTGATAGATGTAGTGATAAATATGATTAGTTCTATATGTCTATAAAGAGTATTAGGGTGATTATAAAAATATTATGTGAATTAATTATTGTGAGAAGAAGATAAATTATATGCTAAAGGGGGAATTAAAAATGTTACTAAAAACAATCTACTGTAAGGTGGAAGAAGAGAAAAAAGAATTGTTTTCCAGTGCGCAAGAAAAATGGCGTGATATACAGCACCTAGATGGTTTTCATGGACAATTTGGTGGATGGAATGAAGATGAGGCATGTGTATTTACTTTATGGGAAGATAGAAGTGCATATCAATCATTTATGAATGGTGCTCACGATACAATTTATTTAAATAGTAATCAAGAGGATACGTTTCTTTCATGTGAAATTGAATTATTTCAAACGTTGTATGATATAACTGATATGCATTTGAAAGACGTTGTAATAGAGGGAGCATTCGTAAGAGTTGCTATATGTGATGTAAAGTTGGAAAAGGAAAAGCATTTTTTACATAAGCAAGAAACAATTTGGAATAAAGGAATGGAAAAAGCAAAAGGAATGCTAGGTGGAGTAGTTGGGAAGTCTTTGAAAAATGAAAATCGTTACATAGTGTTAACGTATTGGAAAGATGAAATAGCGCACCAACATTATGTGGAAGAGATTTTCCCAGATTTATATAAATTAGCTAATATTCATGAAGATATAGAAAAGATACAAGGAAAACAAGCTGTATGTAAGGAAGAATGGCTTGTATATTAAACGATGAAAAAGTGCATAAATGAATGTATAATAAAGATATTTTCTTATAAACAAGTAATTAATAGAAGACGTTATATACCCTTTCATGTTAATATATTTAAGTTATAATAGGAGGCTTACCCTTTTGTATTGTACGGTAGAAGCAGTGTGAGCTTGAAATTTTTTTAGAAAAGGATGTGCCTAATTTGCGTATCAATAAATTTATTAGTGAAGCTGGAAAAGCGTCTCGACGTGGAGCGGATAAACTAATTAATGAGAGAAGAGTAATTATTAACGGTAAGGTTGCAAAAATTGGTGACCAAGTGAACCCAGGTGATGATGTACGAGTAAATGGAGAGCAGCTTCGAATTGCTCGAGATCACGTATATATCGCTTTAAATAAACCAGTAGGTATTACATGTACGAGTGAAAAATCAGTAAAAGGTAATATTATCGATTTAGTGAACCATCCTTTACGAATTAGTCACATTGGACGTCTTGATAAAGACTCAGACGGTTTAATTTTGTTAACGAATGATGGTGATATTGTTAATGAAATTTTACGTGCTGAAAACAAACATGAGAAAGAATATATCGTTTCAGTAGATAAGCCAATTACACCTGATTTCTTAGAGAAAATGGCAGCGGGTGTTAAAATTTTAGGAACAAAAACGCTTCCTTGTGAGGTTACACAGTTATCAAAATATGAGTTCCAAATTATTTTAACACAAGGGCTAAATCGTCAAATTCGCCGTATGTGTGAAGCTTTAGGTTATCAAGTATACACGTTAAAACGTACGAGAATTATGAATATTGAATTGAATAATTTACCGGTTGGGCAGTGGAGAGATTTAACAAAGAAAGAGAAAAGACGTCTATTTGCAGACTTAAATTACGAACCACAAGATTGGTAAAATTGTGAAGTGAAACCAAAAAAATTTGGTTTCACTTTTTTAATTAAATAAATAATTTTTTTAAACACTTGCAAAAATAAAATGAATAAGATATATTAAATAACAATAAATGGATGTTTTACAAAAAGCAAAGAAAAGGACACGAGTTATTTTACCCGGTTATACAGAGAAGGAAGGAAAGCTGAGAACTTCCTAACGCAGAAAAATAACTTACCACCTTAGAGCTGCACTAGGGAAATTAAGTATCTAGTGCCGTGTATGCGACGTTATCGCAAAAGAAGCCATTATGTTTTTTGTGATGGGAATCTGGGTGGAACCACGGATATAAGCATATTCGTCCCTATATTTAGGGATGAATATGCTTTTTTGCATTCAATTTCATAATAAGCGAAGAAAAGGACACGAGTTATTTTACCCGGTTATACAGAGAAGGAAGGAAAGCTGAGAACTTCCTAACGCAGAAAAATAACTTACCACCTTAGAGCTGCACTGGGGAAATTAAGTATCTAGTGCCGTATAAACGACGTTACCGTAAAAGAAGCCATTGCATTTTGTGATGGGAATCTGGGTGGAACCACGGGTAAAAGCACGCTCGTCCCTATGTTAGGGATGAGTGTGCTTTTTATTATGAAATGGAGAGATGAAAAATGAAAGAACAAATGCTTGAAATTAAATTTCCAGATGGTAGCGTGAAAGAATTTGTAAAAGGAATTACTTTAGAAGAAATTGCGGGATCCATTAGCAGTAGTTTGAAAAAGAAAGCAGTCGCGGGGAAAGTGAATGATGGGTTATATGATTTACGCCGAAATATTGAAGAAAATGCGGAAGTAGAAATCATTACTATAGATTCAAATGAAGGTGTAGAAATTACAAGACACTCTGCGGCACATATTTTAGCGCAAGCTGTAAAAAGAATGTATGGTGATATAAATCTTGGGGTGGGGCCTGTTATTGAAAATGGATTTTATTATGATATGGATCTTCCAAGTAGTGTAAACGTAGAAGATTTACGAAAAATCGAAAAAGAAATGAAAAAGATTATAAATGAAAATATAAAGATAGAACGAGTTGAGGTTTCTCGAGAAGAAGCAGCAAAACTGTTTCAAGAAATGAATGATCGCTTGAAATTAGAACTTTTAGAAGCAATTCCTAGTGGGGAAAGTGTAACACTATATAAACAAGGTGAATTTGTAGATTTATGTAGAGGACCACATTTACCATTTACAGGTTATTTGAAAGCATTTCAATTAACTCACGTTTCCGGTGCATATTGGCGAGGTGATAGTAATAACCAAGTGCTTCAGCGCATATATGGTGTTGCATTCTCTTCTCAAAAAGAATTAGAAGAGTATTTACATTTCGTTGAAGAAGCAGCAAAAAGAAATCATCGTAAGTTAGGCAGTGAGCTTGAGTTATTTATGTTTTCTGAAGAGGCTCCGGGAATGCCGTTTTATTTACCGAAAGGACAAATGATTCGTAACGAATTGGAAGCATTTTTAAGAGAAATTCAAAAAGAGTACAATTATCAAGAAGTACGCACTCCGTTCATGATGAACCAAGAAGTATGGGAGAGATCAGGGCACTGGGGACATTATAAAGATAATATGTATTTCTCTGAAGTAGATAATAAAAGTTTTGCATTAAAACCGATGAACTGCCCAGGGCACATGCTTATGTTTAAAAATAAATTGCATTCTTATCGTGAATTACCGATTCGTATGTGTGAATTTGGTCAAGTACATCGCCATGAATTTAGTGGTGCCTTAAACGGATTATTAAGAGTACGTACTTTCTGCCAAGATGATGCACATTTATTTGTAACTCCAAAACAAATTGAAGATGAAATTAAATCAGTAATGGCGCAAATTGATTACGTATATAAAACTTTTGGATTCGAATATGAAGTAGAGCTTTCTACTCGTCCAGAAGACTCAATGGGTGATGATAAATTATGGGAGCAAGCAGAAGCAGCATTAGAAAATGTATTACAATCGCTAAATTATAAATATAGACTAAATGAAGGTGACGGTGCATTTTACGGGCCGAAAATTGATTTTCATATTAAAGATGCTTTAAATAGAAGTCACCAGTGCGGAACAATCCAGCTTGATTTCCAAATGCCAGAGAAATTTGATTTAAATTATATAGATGAAAATAATGAAAAGAAAAGACCAGTTGTTATTCACAGGGCAGTTTTAGGGTCATTAGATCGCTTCTTAGCAATATTAATTGAGCACTTTGGAGGTGCGTTCCCGGCATGGGTGGCACCAGTTCAAGTGAAAGTAATTCCAGTTTCAAATGCAGTACATGAACAATATGCCAATGAGATTGCACTTAAATTAGCACAAGCTGGAGTTCGTGTTGAACAAGATGCACGAGATGAAAAATTAGGATATAAAATAAGAGAAGCACAAATGCAAAAAGTACCGTATGTTCTTGTTATTGGAGATAAGGAAATGGAAAACGGAGCTGTAAATGTACGTAAATATGGGGAAGAGAAGTCAGAAGTTATTGCACTAGATGTATTTGTGGCAACTATTGAAGAAGAAATAAAGAATAGAAAATATTGATTGTAAAGAAAACACACTATTAGAAATTAGTGTGTTTTCTTTTTTATCTTACAAAAATGTAAGGTAAATGTAAGCGAAATCGAGGGAACGAGTTGTAGAAAAATGAGAATATGAAGTAGGAGATAGGTTCATGTTACAGGTGTAACTCTTATTGAATGAATAATTAAAAAAATCTTAAGGATTTACATGACAAAATAATAAGAAATATGTGAGAAATTAATTTTATACAAAAGGGATGGAGTGAAAGAGATGTCAACAAATGTAGTTACTGTAGAAAGTGTAGAAAAAACGTATGGAAAAAGAAATGAGAATCAGTCAAAAGCATTAAGGGGTGTATCGTTAAGTATTAAAGAAGGAGAATTTGTCGGGATTATGGGTCCTTCTGGGTCTGGAAAAACGACTTTACTTAATGTGATAAGTACACTTGACCAAGCGACAGGTGGTAGTGTGACGATAGCTGGTACAAATATTACTTCTATGAAGGGCAATGCGTTATCTGATTTTCGCTCTCAAAAATTAGGTTTCATTTTTCAAGATTTTAATCTACTAGAAAACTTATCAATTTATGAAAATATAGCTTTACCACTTTCTCTGCAAGGCGTACCATCAAGTGAGATTACTGGAAAGGTAAATGACGTTGCGAAGAAATTAGGAATTACTGAAATTTTAACAAAATATCCAACTGCTGTTTCTGGTGGACAAAAGCAAAGAACAGCGGCGGCAAGAGCTTTAGTACATAATCCAGCAATTGTATTAGCAGATGAACCGACAGGTGCGCTTGATAGTAAAAACGCAAAAAGTTTATTAGAAGCAATGCAAGATTTACATGAAAATCACAATGTAAGTATTTTGATGGTTACACATGATGCATTTAGTGCAAGTTATTGTGAGCGTATTTTATTTATTCAAGATGGTCTTCTTTATAAAGAATTAAATCGTCAAGGCACTAGAGAGAATTTCTATCAAGACATTTTAGGTGTGCTCGCTCATATGGGCTCAGCTGCTGAGTCTAAGTAGGGGGCGAAACTATGTTATTTAAATTATCACGTCATAGTATGAAAAAAATGTTAAAAGATTATATGGTTTTACTTATTGGCCTCGTTATTAGTATTAGTATTTTCTATATGTTCCAAACGATGGCGATGAATAGCGAATTTACGAAAGATAATAGCCTAATTAGTAGTATTAGACTCGTCTTTTGGGTAGGTGCAATACTATTATCTTTCATTACTGTATTTTATATTATATATGCCAACTCTTTCTTACTCACGTTAAGAAGAAAAGAACTCGGTATGTACATGATGCTTGGTGCAAAAAAGAAAAAAGTAGCACAGTTATTATTTATTGAAACATTCGGTATGGGTATTGTCAGTATTATTATCGGTATTTTAGTAGGGATGTTACTTGCAAGTGTAGCAGGAAATTTTTTAATGAATGGAATGGAAATTTCAGCAAAAGGTAGTTATGCATCTGTATACACACCAGCAATTTTAGTTACAGCTATTTTCTTCTTAATACTATTTTTCATTACTGGCTTAATGAACAGTGTCCGATTGTTACGTAAAACTGAACTAGAGTTAATTCGTGAAGATGAAACACTAGATGAAGTGAAGAAAAGTAAAACTCGCATTATTATAATGACAGTACTTGGTGTATTACTAGTAAGTATAGGGTACTATTTTATGATCAATGTAAAAATATATGCTGAATTAGGTTTTATTATAGCAACCATCGTTACAACACTTGGAACATATTTTATCTTTAGTTCATTACTCCCATTTTTTGTGATGAAAATTAAGGGGAATAAAAAACGAAATGAAACTGGTCTAAATAGTTTTACATATGCACAGCTACGCTTTCGAGTAAATAGTTTATCGAGAGTATTAGGTACTGTAGCGATGTTAATTGCATTAGGCGCAGGTGCGATGACGGCAGGTATGGCTTTCCAAAAAAATGTAGGTATTATGACAGACTTTTCTCGTGTATATGATGTTGTAATTCATGATCCGAATGATCAAGACAAAGCTGCCTTAAAAGAAATGGAAATTGTTGAAGAAAGCAAGTACAAATATAAAGTAGATGGAGAAGCGGTTTATTATTTACGTAACGACTTAACTGCGAAACCACCACTTGTTTCAGACCATTTTGATACAAAAACGTTAAAAGAGCCTGTTCGTAAACGTGTGACTGAACCTTTAACAGAACCTGTATATTCAGCTTTAGAGGCTCCTGAATTAGCAAAATTCCCTCGTATGCCAAAGGATTGGGAAGACGCAGTTGTAAGAGAGATACAAATTACGCATAATCAATTTAACGGAAAACCAGTAAGAATTGCAGACGAAGAGCATTATAAAGGAATTCAAGGAACAGAACACACTGTAACATTAGCAAAAGTAGATGATATGAAAAAATATAAACCGTTATTGATCGAAATAGACAAGAGACAAAAAGCACAAATTGAAAAAGCAACAGGTAAAAAGGTAGACTTATTTACGAAAATGACAATTTATCAGTTTATGAACAGCTTCATGAGCGGAACAATGTTTATGGGATTTTTCCTCGGAATTGCCTTTTTAGCAATGATGGCAAGTTCCCTTATGTTCAAGATATTAACAGGTGCTTCTCGCGACGTACGCCGTTATGAAATGTTACGAAAAATTGGTGTGAGACGCAGTATGTTAACGAAAAGTATATATAAAGAAATTTCATATTTATTTATCTTCCCAGCAATCATTGGCATTTCTCACGTTTTAGTAGGGCTTAACTTATTCAGCTTTATATTAGTTGACCCGTTTGTAAAAGTGTGGGTGCCAATTGGGATATTCTTAGTCATTTATTTCATCTATTACTGGATAACTGTTCAACTTTATAAAGGTATGGTAATGCCGAAAGAAGAGATAGCTAAATAGTTTATCCAGCTATTTGCCGGGCAGTAAGACTCCACCTCAAAATTCAGCGGAAGCAAAGAAGTTAGGTGGGGCCCTGCTGCCCGTAAAAGCCCGAATGATTAAAGTTTCACTTTATGAAAAGAGTCCTTGTTTTGAAAATAGAGGCTCTTTTTTATGTTTTTTACAAATAACGAAAATATTAGATGATGGTCAAAAAATATAATATAACTTCTAATAAATGACTAAAATAATAATGTTTTGTCGAGAGAAACGATACGAAGTATGAAAGAAATACTACAGTTATTTCAAAACAAAGTATATGCATGTTTTTTCTAGGGAGCTATAGAGAAATAGAAAGAATAAAAAAGATAGCTGAAGACAAATTGTTTTCAGCTATCTTTTTTGTTTAATTTAGTGATGTCCAGCTAGTAGAGTAAACGCTATTATTAGGAGAAAACCACTAGTTGCCCACATTAGAAATGTAAGGAAAGAGAGCTGTTTCTTAGCTTTCCAAAGCATTTCATGAATTGTGACATATCCAAGTGAACCAATAGCACTTCCCATAATGAGTCCTTGCAGGTGAAGAGCTTTTCCTTCCATCAAAATGCCAAAAACTGTGCCAGTACCGAGAATAAGAGAAAGTAATAAAGTCGTTAATAAAAAGGAAATATATTTATGTTTTGTAAAAAGAAATGGAATAATTAAAGCTAATCCTTCTGGAATATGGTGAACGACAATTGCTATTAAAAAGGGAATGGCAGAGTCATTATGATTTATAAAAGCTGTACCTAACGCAAATCCACTAGGTATATTATGAATAAATATAGCGAAAGAGAGAAAAAGGAAGGTTTGCCATGCTTGTTGATCTTTTTTATGTATCATTGGATGGTGACAATAGTTATCTAATAAGCTCATAACTAAAATACCGATGGCTATACCAAGTATAGGCCCAATCATTTCGTAGCTTGAAAATGTTTCAGGAATAATTTCAAGGGATAAAAGCCCAAGTAAAATTCCGCCACATAATGCGTATAAACGATGCATCTTTTCTTCAATGAGTTGGCGTGTTGCTACTCCAACAGCACCGCCTAATAGTAATCCACCAAATGAAAAAAACGTAACAATCATTGGAATCCATAATCGTTCCATAGTATCACACTCCGATTCTTCCACTTATTTTTAGCTTACGAAAAGGAAAGTTAGAATAGTCCAAGTAATTGTGTTTGAGTATAGAGAAAAAAGTAGTGATTCGTTATAATCTATATATTAAACTTAAGTGAGGAAATGAAAAGGGGAATTGGTTATGCAACAAATTAAAAAAATAGGAAACTCATTTTGGTATATGACACCTGTTTCTGAAACAGATAGACCTATCTTAGGAATGGTCGTTGGACAAGAAAAAACGTTAATGATTGATGCAGGGAATTCAGAAGAACATGCACAATTATTTTTAGAAATGTTAAAAGAACAAAATGTATCGAATCCAGATTTCGTAGCACTAACCCATTGGCATTGGGATCATATTTTTGGATTGCCTGTACTACAAGATGCATTGTCTATTGCACATTCTGAAACGAAAAAAGAGATGCGTACACTTGTTTCTTATGAATGGACAGATGAAGCTTTGGACGCACGCGTAAAAGAGGGTACTGAAATTGCATTTTGTGCGGATTGCATAAAAAAAGAGTTTGAAGAAAAAGCGAGAAATATTAACATTATTCCTCCGACCTTAACGTTCCAGAATGAAATTGAATTAGATCTTGGTGAAGTGACATGCGTGTTAAAACATGTGGGCGGAGATCATGCACATGATTCAGTTGTTATTTACGTGAAAGAAGAAAAGATATTATTTTTAGGAGACTGTATATATGCAGATATTTTTTCTTCGAAGTGGAACTATACGACGAAAAGAACGTTTGCATTAATAGATGAATTAGAAAAATTTGATGCTGAGACATATATTCTTTCTCATGGGGAAGCGATAAATCGAGAGGAGTTTTTACAAGAGATTCGCATGTTAAAAGCAGTAGGAACTTATACAGAAGCTCATAAGGGCGATGAAGAGAAGATAAAGGCAGCGTATAAACAAGAACTAGATAGAGAATTAAATGAAGATGAGTTAGAAACAATAACTTATTTTGTCAATGGTTATGAAATGAATAATCAATAAGACACTACATTAATCCAATATAATTAAATTGCACAAAAAGAGTATTGAAATTTAATTCAATACTCTTTTAAATATTAAGTCCCAAGCAATTTCTAAATTTTTTGGCTGGTTCATCATCTGGATTTATACCACTTTCAAAACTAGTAGTGAAAGGTAACCACTGCCAATCTTCGCATCCTACAAAAGCTACTCTTGACCAATTCTCAATGAATTCAATGAAATTATTCGCAATCTTATACCCATGTCCTTCTCCATCGTCGTGGCTTAGGTAAATTATTGGAGCATCTATATCATCTTTCATATCAAATGCTAAATAATCTCCATTTCCCACTTCACAAAATGCTAATTTGTTGTGCCAAACTACATCATATTCATCATCTAGATTTGAAAAAAACTCGTCAACCAAGTCTTTACGTTCTTTTTCGAATTCAGAAAGACTTTCTAAACTCCAGTGGGGTGTTCCGCAAAAAATATCAGTAAGTTCATTTGGTAGCTCTACATCGTCAGGTAAAAACCAGCGTAAGCTAAAATTTCCTGAGAACTCTAAAAGTACTTTTTTGAAGCTATTTGGTAGTTTAATATCCAGTTTTTCTTCTACTTGGATTATTTGTTCAAGGGAAGATGGTTCATCTATACAAACTTCTTGAACTTCACCACCTATGTATTTAATTCTAGAAGTTATAATTTCTATTCGTTCTTTTAGTAACTCATAATCCATCTTATCACCTCATGTTATATTAATTAAAGTATATCATTCTTAATAAATTTTTTTCGTGTTATTGAGGTTTCAAGTAGCAGCTTTTTTAGCTAATTTAGTAATATATTCAAAGAAAACATCGTGTTTTACATCGTAAACGACATTTACAGGTCGTCCATCAGCAGTTTCCTCTGTACGCCCCTGGCTTGGTCCGTATGTATGAACAATACTATTAATTGTTTCAGTTTTTGCAAGGTTAGTGTTTCCGACAAGCGCGGTAGTTAGTACATCCCATAAATAGTAGGTAGAGTTCGTTGAGAAGTGAACGAGAGGGGGAACCATTGCATAGCATTGACCAAGGAAATCCATACCAATATACTTTCGTTCTTTTGCCCATTGTTCACGTATGTCTATAGTTAACGGAACTTGGTTTGTACTTTCTAGTGTCACTAAGTCGATTTTAATTTTTGCATCCCATACACGAGCCACTGCTTCAGGGTCCCAAAACGAATTCCACTCAGCTGTTCCATCATGCTCTGGTTCATGTACATTGCCTGCTGTAAGAAATGTACCACCCATCCAAACGAGACGTTCAATTTTATCTTCTATGATGGGAGTTTCATATAACGCACGAGCAAGGTCAGTTAGGGGCCCGGTAAATAATAAAGTTGTTTTTCCTTCCGTTTGTAGAAGTGTTTCTATTAAATGGTGATGTGCAGGCTTTGCCACCACGGGTGTTACAACTTTTCCAGACTCATTTAAAATTGGTAAAGCATCTACATAAAATGCATGCATCCGCCAGTCTTTCGGAAACGGGTTTTGCCCACGAGAGTTTGAAGCGGCTACGGCAATATTACCTTTGCCGAAACGATCGATAATTTTACGACTGGCAGACATTGCGGGTTCTAAATAGCAGTCTGCTGGGATAACAGATACACCGGTAAGTTCAACGTTTTCCATTTGAAGTAATAAAAATAATGAAATTAAATCATCTACGCCGCCATCATGATTGAAGTACACTTTTTTCTTCATTGTAATCTCCATCCTATATGATTTAGTTAGAAATTAAATATGAATTGAGGAGAAGTCATCAATAATTTCCACCACTTCAATTTCTCCATTAATCAGTAGCTCAGGAAGTTCATTTCTAATATTTCCTTTCCAATACTCTCTAGCTTGTTCGATTTTTTGAGAAAAAGGAATACCATCTTCTTTCGGTAAAAGATTACCGTCACCTTCAAAAGAACTTCCGATTACTCGTAGTTTAACAATCTGTAAAACTTCTCGATTGTAAGAATCAAATAATGCTTTCCATTTTAAAGCATCTTCATAGCTTTTTGAAGCGTATAAACAAGATAACCTGGAAGGGTATTCAGGGAATTCTTGTAGTCTAACCATTTCTACAATTGTTTCTCTAACTGCTCTAATTGTTTGATCCATATAACTTATAACTACTTTAGCATTTTCATTATTTATATGTAATTCGTCATTTTTATAGTGATTATTTAAAATTTGTATGCCATCTTCACCATTAGCATTTAATTGTTTTCTTTCAAAAAAGAAGTGATATAGAGTATTGTGTTGATTTTTGTTAAAAGGAATCATTTGTCCGATATGCATTTTTTTCCTTGTTACGATGTGATATGCGTAAAATTCTGTTTCATTCATGGTTATCCTCCTAGAAATAATGTAATGCAATGTTAAATTTAGTAATTCAACATTGAAATATATAAAACCTTTATAAGTAAAAGTGAGAATTTGAGTTGAAAGTAAAGAAAATACATGAAAACGTTTTAAATTTGTTCACAAAATGTTCACTTACGAAGGGGGTTCCAATGTCGATATAATGACAAAGACTCAAAGAGAGAGGATGATGAAATTTGCCAACAACAAGAAAAGAAAACCTCCAATTTGGCATGATGATGTGCCTTGGAATGGTTATCGTAATGACGTTTTACAATTTACTAATGAATGAAACAGGAGGACCAATTTATATTAAAGAGATTGCATTAGAACTATTAATTGGCTTTATTATTGCGCTATTAATTGAAATAAGTATAGTTGGACCTTGTGCGAAAAAAATTGTATTCATGTTGCCATTTGATAAATCTAAGAAAATAAATATTATCGTTGCGATGGCGACAACTATGGTAATCGGAATGGTGTTCTTTATGTCATTTTTCGGTATGGCTATGATGCATTTACATGGTGGACTACAAGGAGATTCATTTGTTTCAATTTATTTTTCGATTTTTATTAAAAATTTCATAATGGCATATCCATTACAATTAATTATTATGGGACCGCTTGTACGTTTCTTATTTGCAAAGTTTGTTATGAAAAAGAAATCTTTTAATGTAGCGTAATTTTCATTTATAAAACCTTATATATAAATGAAAAACACATCTCGCATTTTTGAGGTGTGTTTTTTTTATTCCAAGTTATTTTCATAGTGATGTGACATTTGTCCTTTTGCCATTATAGGATGATGGTTTTTAATTAAGTCAGAAATAAAGGATGAGGAGATGATTTTTTGAAAGGTATTCTATTTGCTGTTTTTGCGGGGATATTTATAACACTTCAAGGAACCTTTAATGCGAAACTTAGTTCACATATCGGTATATGGTCGACGAGTATTATAACCCATTTAATTGGATTCATTATTGCAACAACTGTATTTTTGTTAAAGAAAGAAGAGAAAGTAACAGATTTAAAGAGTGTGAAAAAAGTATATTTAGCAGCGGGTGCATTTGGTGGACTCATTATTTGTGCAGAAACGATGTCGATATATTCACTAGGAGTTACATTGACAGCTGGCACACTAATGGTTGCTCAATTGTTAACGGCAACAGTTATTGAAATGAAAGGACTGTTTCATATAAAAAAGATACAGATGGAGAGATATCATATTGTGGGAACAATAGTAATGATTATAGGTATTGTTGTATTTAATATGTAAATGAAAGGAGAAATGAATATGGAGAATAGATCAAGTTTAATTACGCATTATTTGAGAATCAATAAAACGCTCGAGATTTTTTCAGAAATAGATACAGCTTATTTTCAATTAAATCACTTTGAAAAAGGCGAGCTTATTTGCAATATAGATGACGAAATGGATCGTTTATATTTTGTTGTTAAAGGTAAAGTAAAAGTTTACACGATTACACCTGAAGGGAAGAAACTAATCCTTCGCTTTATTAATCCATTGGCCATTGTTGGTGATATTGAATTAATTCAAAATAGCAAAGCACATAATGTCGTTGAAGCTTGTTCAGATGTTGTAGCAATCTCTATTTCTAATACGGTTATTAGAAACAAGTTATTACATGATCCTATATTTATGAAGTTCTTGCTTGAAAACATTGCGAACACGTTAAAAATATCGACTCGTTTTACTGCTCTTAATTTACTGTATCCTGTAGAAGTACGTGTAGCTAGTTATTTACTTTCAATTTCAACAGATAGTAACGGGAATATGTATAAAGGGGATTTGAATGCAACTTCGGTAACGAGTATTGCAGATTTTATAGGGGTAAGTTATAGGCACGTAATTCGGGTATTACAAAGATTTTATAATGAAAAACTAATTGAAAAGAGTAATGGAGTTATTGTAATTAAAGATTTTTCTAGAATGAAGGAAGTCGCTAAAGATAATATATATGAGCAATGAAAGGGAGAGGAAGATTTTGATTGGATTTAGTTTAGCTACATTGGCAGGAATATTAATTAGCTTACAATCTGTTTTTAATGCAAAAGTAAATGAAAATGTAGGACAGTGGTTAACGACTACATGTGTCCTTGGAATAGGTCTCATTAGCTCTATTCTATTTTATATCATTACAGAAAACAGTATTAACATTAAAGTGTATACTACAAATTATTTGTTTTATGTAAGTGGACTGTTTGGCATCGGGTTAATTATTTGTATAATGGGTGCAATAAAGAGCTTAGGTCCAGCATATACGGTGCTAATTAGTCTTATTACTCAATTGGTCGTTGCATTATCCATTGATACATTTGGATTGTTCGGAATGGAGATCGTCCCATTACAAATAAATAAGTTAGTTGGTATAGGCTTATTAATTTTTGGAGTAGGAATTTTTAAAAATATCTTTTCGAATAAGAGAGCTATTAGAATAACTGAGGATGAGATTTAAAGGCTATAAGGATGTTAATAATCAGATTATAGATGTTTATGTATTGGGGAAGGCATTTCATACATGTCTCTGTTAGTGAAGGGTTTATATATATTTGATAAAAAAACGTGAATTAGCCATTAGTGTAGTTGAAAAGAAGACGTCAATAAGTTGAGGTCTTCTTATGTATTGTTCTGAGGTTATCTGAACTTAAGTATAAGGGGATGAGAAGTGGTTTAAGTTAAGAAGAATATGACCGAAAATAAAATATTACTAAACATATATAACTAATGAATACAATGTCTTTTTCAGTTATTAAGTTGTAAATCATTTTATGATAAAATCTTTTACATAATTTAATAAAGGGGTAGTATTCAATGGGTTATTTCTCAAATGGTTTATTAGTTTTGTTTGTGCTAATCGTATGCAGTTGTATATTTTTTGGTTGATAATATAATGAGAGTCTTATATAAAAAGAAGTTATCTTAAGTGAGATAACTTCTTTTTATTTTATGTTGAGAAGGAATTCTATCTTTCTTATTGAAGTTTGTTCTAGTTATTTTCACGTCAATCGCAATTTTCATAAGGAGAATTTTATGGAACATTAACAAACTATAGAATAGGGAGTATTTACATGAAAAATAGTATACACTACACAAGTGAACATCCTACAAAATTTAATGAATTATTAGCTTTATATGAATCTTTAGGATGGAATTCTATTAAATTAACAGTGAATGAATTAGAACAAATGTGTAAACAAAGTTGGTATGCAATATACGCATTTAAAGAGCAACAATTAATTGGTATGGGGCGTGTTATATCAGATGGTGTAATAACAGGTGTTATTTGTGGAGTTGGTGTATTGCCAAAATATCAGTCTAGTGGCATCGGAAAAGAAATAGTGAAACGATTAATCCAACACTGTGAACAAAACAAGGTTATTCCACAACTTATGTGTGTAGAAAAATTGCAATCTTACTATGAATCTATAGGGTTTGAAGCATTCTCTATTGGGATGACAAAACATATTATAAGATAGAGGTGCTTTATCCCGCTATTTGCCGAGTAGTAAAAGCCCCACGGATTAAAGTTTCACTTTATATTTTCAGTTTACTCGTACATATTTTCAAACTTCAACATAAAGGAGAATGGCTGTATGGAGATTGCTAAAGGGATAGAAATGTTACAACTTGAATTTCAAGAATTTGTTATTCATCCAATTCTTTTATGGGATGATGAAATGGCAGTATTAATAGATACGGGTTTCCCAGGACAAATTGAAGATATACAAGTAGAGATGGAAAAGGTTGGGGTATCATTTGATAAGTTAAAAGTCGTGATTTTGACGCATCAGGATATTGATCATATAGGTAGTCTTCCGGAGTTGTTGCAGCGCTGTCGAAGTAATATTAAAGTTTATGCGCACGAACTAGATAAGCCATATATCGAGGGGGATTTACCTTTATTGAAGGACGGAAATGTAGAGAACCGACCAAAAGGAAAAGTGAGTGATACTATGATTGACGGGCAAGAACTTCCGTATTGCGGTGGAATACTAATTCTTCATACTCCAGGGCATACCCCGGGTCATATTAGTTTATATTTGAAACAAAGTAAAATTCTTGTTGCAGGAGACTCTATGTATAGTGTGAATGGGATGTTAGGAGGAATTCACGCCCCAACAACTATAAATATTAAGGAAGCACAGCAGTCTTTGAAGAAGTATTTAAATCTAGATATTGAATCTGTAGTTTGTTACCATGGGGGATTAAGTAAGGGGAATATAAAGATTCAACTTCAAAATTTATAAAAGTCGAAGATAATAATTTTTAGATAATGGATGCTAAATTATAAAAAAACATGTTTGAAAAAAATTCAAACATGCTTTTTTATTAAAGGAAATCTGTTTAATATGAATGACCTAATCCGTTCCAATAAAAAGAAACGATTTCTTGTGCTAATTCATCTATATTTGCAAGAATAGGATTGTGATTTTCATCTTTAAAATTCCCAATAGATAATAAAGATACGAAAGCATGAGCCGCAAATTTAGCGTTCCCTTTCGGAATTTCTCCGATGTGCATAGCATTATCGAGTGCTTTTTCTAGTACTTCATACATATTATCTTCAGCATTTTTTAATTGTTTCAATTGTTCTTCAGATAACGACAGTTTTGCATCTTTCATAAAATTTTTCATATCAATATCCATCGTTGCGTGTAAGTAAACTTTAGCGAAGTCTAATAATCTTTCTTCTAAAGTTTTGTTTGTAGAGAGTATTTGAGACATATTCTCACGTATACGTACCATCATTTCGATCATAGTAGCGGTAAATAAATCGGCTTTTGTTGAATAGTAATAGTAGACAGTTGCTTTCGTAACACCACAAACTTTTGCGACCTCATCCATAGAAACGACTTGATAATTTTGTGTAAGAAATAAGCGGGTTGCTACTTCTAAAATGTTTTCTTTTGTAGATTTTGTATTTTTATTTTGACGCGGCCTTCCGATAGGACGTTGTTTTTGTTCCAAATACATTCGCTCCTGACATTTATGATTGAGATAATTATAACATAATTTTCAATCATTCTTGATTAATTAACCGACCAGTATATATAATTAATAATGGAGGAAAAAAGGAAGGTGGGTTTTTATGAAAAAGCACCCGTTACATATGTTAGGGAGGCTTGTAGCAGGGAGAAATACGCAGTGGATCACTTTATCGGTGTGGGTTCTTATTACATTATTACTTTCATTTACGTTACCACAAGTAAACAGTACGAAAGAACCGAATCCGAAAAATTTACCTGAAACAGCTATGTCACAGCAAGCGGAAGCGCTTATGAAAAAAGAGTTTCCGAATAATGCAGGGAATCCTTTGTTAGTAGTATGGTATAGAGATGGTGGATTACAGTCACAGGATTATAAACTCATACAAGATGTTTATAAAGAGTTAAAATCTAGTCCTTTAAAAGAACAATCAACGTTACCACCATTTGATACAATTCCAGAGCAAGTATTATCAAAAAGTGCGTCAAAAGATGGTGCATCATTTGTTACACCGGTATTTTTTAATAAATCTGCTGGTACGGATATATTAAAAGGAAATCTTGAAGAGTTTAGAAAAATAGTGAATAGTAAGGTGGATGAAGATCCATTTAAACAAAAAGTAAGTGAATCTGGTTTACATGTTCGATTATCAGGACCTGTAGGTATTCAAACGGATGCAGTTAGTTTATTTAGTCAAGCAGATGTGAAATTGTTAGTCGCTACTGTACTACTAGTGTTAGTTTTGTTAATTTTACTATATCGTTCACCAATTTTAGCGATTTTACCTATACTTGTTGTTGGCTTTGCATACGGTATTATTAGTCCTACACTCGGTTTTTTAGCTGATCACGGATGGATTAAAGTAGATGCCCAAGCGATATCAATTATGACAGTATTATTGTTTGGCGCTGGAACGGACTATTGTCTATTTTTAATTTCGAGATATAGAGAGTACTTGTTAGAAGAAGAAAGTAAATATAAAGCATTGCAACTGGCGATTAAAGCATCTGGCGGTGCAATAATAATGAGTGCGTTAACTGTTGTACTTGGATTAGGAACATTACTACTTGCTCATTATGGTGCCTTTCATCGATTTGCAGTACCATTTAGTGTTGCTGTATTTATAATGGGAATCGCGGCTTTAACAATTTTACCAGCACTATTATTAATTTTCGGTAGAATTGCATTTTTTCCGTTTATACCGAGAACAACTTCAATGAATGAGGAATTTGCAAGAAAGAAAAAGAGGGCTGTAAAAGTTAAAAAATCAAAAGGCTCCTTTAGTAAAAAACTTGGAGATATTGTAGTACGAAGACCATGGACAATAATTATGCTAACTGTATTTGTATTAGGCGGATTGGCTTCATTCGTACCACGTATTCAATACACATATGACTTATTAGAGTCGTTTCCAAAGGATATGCCTTCTCGTGAAGGGTTTACGTTAATTAGTGATCATTTCTCAGCTGGTGAACTAGCACCAATAAAAGTTGTTGTTGATACGAAAGGAAAAGAGCTTCCTATTAAACAAGAACTAGAGAAATTTTCTTTCGTAAATACAGTAAAAGAGCCAAAAGAGGGAAAAGAAAATAAGCAAATACAAATGTATGAAGTTTCTTTAGCGGAAAATCCATACGCAATTGAAGCGTTAGATCAAATCCCTAAATTGAAAAACAGTGTAGAAAAAGTATTAAAAGATGCTGGGATTAGTAATGCTGAAGAGCAATTGTGGATTGGTGGAGAAACAGCTTCATTATATGATACAAAGCAAATTACGGAACGTGATGAATCAGTAATTATTCCAGTAATGATTAGCATTATCGCTTTACTATTACTTGTCTATTTACGATCGGTTGTTGCAATGGTTTATTTAATTGTAACTGTTGTCTTATCATTCTTCTCAGCGTTAGGAGCAGGATGGGTATTACTTCATTACGGTATGGGAGCGCCGGCCATTCAAGGTGCGATACCGTTGTACGCATTCGTATTTTTAGTTGCTTTAGGTGAAGATTATAATATCTTTATGGTTTCAGAAATATGGAAAAACAGAAAGACACAAAATCACTTGGATGCAGTAAAAAATGGTGTAATACAAACAGGTAGTGTTATTACATCGGCAGGTTTAATTTTAGCAGGAACTTTTGCAGTGTTAGGTACACTTCCAATTCAAGTATTAGTTCAATTTGGTATTGTAACTGCAATTGGCGTATTACTAGATACGTTTATCGTAAGACCGTTACTTGTACCCGCGATTACAGTAGTTTTAGGCCGATTTGCTTTTTGGCCAGGTAAACTTTCAAGAAAGAGTGAAGAAATACAAAAGGTGGATGCATAGTTAAAAAAGCCAAGGATATTTGAACTGCACCCCAATTGTTAGACACAGTCTAACAATTGGAGGTGCAGTTTTTTGTATGACAAAATTTACGAAGGATTTAAAGTTAACGCTCGTTCAAGGATTTAATCCGA